>NZ_JBWPJP010000019.1:0-45545 GCF_056583855.1 Prevotella sp. C0209C1
CAGCTTCAAAATGTTTACAAAAATCATCTATAACACAGAATAATTCAGTAATTTTGTAATCGGTAGTCTGCATAAGTATATTTATAACTGTTTGATTATTAACTATAAAGGTGCAAAATATTTATGAGACTACCTTATTCTTTATTTACTTTTTTGCGTTTTCTTATCCCGAACTGAGGTATAAACTGTCCGAGAAGTAAGGTTTCATATTGGTCATTAAAACATGTTATATTTGATATTAAAAATACCAACTTTTAGGTATTGCAATCTTAGTTTGTTATCAGTATTTTTACAAGTAAAAATTATTGTTTCTACCTAAACAACAAGAATTTCGCAGGAGCAGTAAAATTCATGACAAATTACGATTCTATTGATAATTAATAAAAACAATCTTTAATTCCCAAAAAGCTATGAGATTAATTAAACAACTAATCAATGCTAAGGTCACTGCATACCTATTTGCATGCAGTTTGGTGTTAGGTATTGCATCATGTAGTTCTGACGTTCGCTATGATGAAGTAGAACCTAAGGGCGTTACTCAAATTGAAAACCTGTCTTCTCAGGATCAGATTGCTGTAGAAAACCTTCTAAGTTCTATTAGTGATTTGAATGCCCAGTATCCATCAGTTAGCACGCGTGGAGCATTTACATCGAATGCTGCAGTGGGCCTTGCTGATGCAGCAGGATACGCTGCTGGAGGAAGGATTGGAGCTTGGGCTGGCAGTGCGATTGGCTCTGCGGCAGGTCCGTGGGGAGCAATAGCTGGTCATCTTATTGGTCGCAAAGTGGGACCTTACATTTGTACATATTTGGCTTCTGGTGCAGCTGGATGGCTGTGCTCTAAAATCTCTACTAGAGCTGCAACAGATGTTGATGAAAAGTTTGAATTTGTGAGTATAATTTCTGATAAAGACTCTATTGGTTATTATCACAATCAAATGATGGTTAAAATTGGGAATAATCGTTCAAGGTATATTGACCAATTAGGATCAGTTAATTATGAACTAATGTATGATGATATCGTCAGTTATTGTCATGAAATAGGACAATATGACCCATCATTGGATAATCCTTTGATAAAATCAGGAGTCATTAATCAGATAAGACAACTTTGTGAAATCTCAAAGAAGTACGAGATGAATCCGACGGACAAGAATTTCGTAAAAGAGCAATGTGAATTCCTAAAATTCAATTGCAACTTGTCAGATTCAGAGGTTAAGTTATATAAGGATTTCAATGTTACCTTATACGAGAAATGCTCAACTTTGTCTGATAATCAAATTGTAAATTATTCAAGAGACTTGAATCGTATAATTGAACACTCAGGCGTATCAAACTCTATTAAGGAAAGCTTAAAAAAGTCTGCGGATTTAACTATTAATAGTTCTCTTTGCTGGAAGAGAAATTTCTAAAATAAGAATAAAAAGAAAAGAAGTGATGTTTTAAATCAATATCATTTCTTTTCTTGTACAGTGAGATTTTTTCTGTATACGTTCATCAATATAATAATACAATTGTGGATATTATAGATGCAGCTGAAATAGCTTGTGGATTCATTTTTGGAGTCCTTATAATTAAGTATATTACAAAATTTATCAAGAGAAAAAAGAAGTAGCCAATACGTTTAAATAACGTGGGTGATCCCTTTTGCAATGTCGTGATTTTAAGGAAAATTGCAATTTGCTATGAAAGAATAGGGCAATCATGATTGGAAGTGGATAGAGCAGACCATAACCTTTGAATCGCTCGTTTATGATGACATCCTCCTCCCCCTGTAAGTATTCATCAGGAGGCAAATAGGATGATTTTATTGTCGTTTGCAGTCTGTGGTTGAGGTTATTTTATTCCTCGTTTTACCGAAGAACTTCGTAAGCTCTCTCCGTTATAAAGATGTTTCCTTTTCTATTGAGAACGACTAAAATATTGCAACCGATCTCATTCAAAGCCTTTGGTTTATTTTTTAGACCTCATGCCGTTCTTCCATTTTATTAGTTGTTATAATCTCTGGAAGTTTCCCCCTCTCTTTCTTCATTTTCTTTTTTCTTTGCCGATTGCTTTGCAAACAGTCTGTCCATATATTCCGAAATTTTCTTGTCTGTTACCTGCGCATAAATATGAGTGCTGGCAATAGACGAATGTCCCAACATCTTGGCGATGCTCTCCATTGGAATACCTGCCTTCAAAGTCAGCGTACCGAAGCTATGCCTTGCTACATGCCAAGTTAGCGGAGTGCGAATGCCACACGCTAAGCTCACGGTTTTGAGGTGTGTGGATAGTTTACCTTTGCTCATTGTATCAGGGAATATCTTGTAGTCTCCTTTGTGTTTCTCCTTGGTGTAGTGTGAAAGAATCTGCTCCGCTATCGGATGCAATGGTATCAGGCTCTCTACTTCTGTTTTCAGTCTTGCTTTGCGGATATACCGCTTCCCTTCGCTATTCGTTTCGATGGGAACACCTCGTTCCAAAGTAATCAAAGTAGCAAATGTATGCCTTCCGACGTGTGCCGAAAGGGGAATAGAGATTCCAGCTCGAAGTTGCAGGGCTTTGAGCTGAATGAGGTAAGCTGAATAAGCAATGGGGGCAAAGAGTGTGGCACGTTCGTCAGATTGATAACGCTCTATCAAGTGCACCGCTTCAGGCAAGAGTTTTACTCGACAAAGGTTCTCGGTCTTTTGTCTGCGGAACTTCAGCCACAACGCCCCCCTCATCGTCTGTAAAAAGGTGTTCTCGATTAAGGGCAACCATATCACAATAGGCTACGCCCGTAAAGCAGGAAAAGAGAAAGAGATTACGAGCTGTTTCCAACTCTATTTCATACGGTTCAAAAGTCAAGGCTTGCAACTTATCCAATGAAGCTCTGTCCAACGCACGAGGTTGTTTGTTCTCTCCTCGTTCTATTTCTATGTGAGCGAATAGTTGTCGCTCTGTCAAGCCCTCACGATATGCCAATCGGCAGACTTTCTTCACCGCCAAAGCCATCTTACGATAATGACCTTGCGAATGTCCCAACTTTCCGACAGAGTAATGTTGCAAGCATTCTAAGAAATCTTCTTCAATTTGACCGAATGGAATATCTGTCGTGTGGTACTTCTCACAAATAAAGGCTTGCAGGAGCTTTCGAGTAGTGTAGTAACCGTTCAGAGTAGTTGCCTTTATTTCAACACCCACCTTTTGATCCATTTCCTTGACCATTCGGTCGTATCGTTCCAAAAATGTGGTTTGAGTTTGCATACTTCCTTGGAACAGCTCCTTGATGTCCGATGCTGTAAACGTAACACCACGGTCGCAAAGGTTTTGATAAGAAGATTGTACCGAGAGTAGCAAGTGTTCCAACTTGCCATTCGTTGCCACCGCCTCACGGCTCTTACCATTTAGCCTGCTCTCACGAGCGTTCCATAACTTGGGGTCGCACGATAGCTTGCTACTGAATTGTGCCATTGTTCTACCATAGGTTATCCGTCCCATAATAGGAGCTTGTCCCGACTTGTCCAAGCCGCTCTTTTTCAGGTAGAGCAACACCTTGAATTTGTCTGTTTGCATACACTTCTTTTTTATGGGCAAAGTTAACCGTTACCGAAGCGTTTTCAGCTATGCAAAACATTTTAATACAAAGCATAAGCACCATAATAGAGAAAAGATGAGTTACCGAACTCTCTTCTGTCAGTTACCTTCTCCTTACTCTTAGTTATCATTCAGAGAATAGACTAACGATTTGGTAACGGAACTTCTGCATAAATCCACGCTTTCTGCACTTTTACACCCTATGCAAATCATAGAGATATACAGCAAATCCCTCTCATTTCCATTTACTTACCTCTCATCTATAACCTAATACCCTTTCCGCTGATAGTTCCCTAAGTTTTTTATCTTAGGGATTTATTTTTTTTTGTTATTTTATTTTGAAATGCCATTCTATGTCTTTCTGTTTCATTTCATCATTATCTAATTTTAGTTTACATTGTTTTGGGTCTGGACCAGAAACTTCTATAGATATATTGTGCATAGTATTTCGTGTTATATCAACAGTCTTTTGGTCTTGATAAACAGTTCCGTCAGCTTTAGTCCATTTTAGATCCAATATGAGTTTTCCATTAAATTTGTTTAAATAAAGTTCATCTAACTTATTAGTAAATGGCTGGATATAAGAATGATCATAAAAAGTATCTTGTGCACTTATCTTTATATATTCTTCATTATTGTTATAAGATATTTCTATAGTTCCTTCTTTAGGAGGTTTAATCTTAAAATGTAACCCATATACAAGTTTTTTTAAATATATTTCAGGTAAAATATTTGATGTAGGCTTGTAATCTTCTATAAAACCATAATATTTATAAATACAAGGAAACTTAGTTGGTTCTTTTTGCTTCATAATATTTATGTAACCTTCTTTTAATACGCAAAGGTTTTCAGATGTAGAATAAATAAAGGTATTAGTAGCTTCTGTTGGTTTTTGATCTCCATGAAGGAAAGGCTTTTCATAAAATAAGTTTTCATGAAATAATTTATCCTCATAGTCTTGTATGGCGATACATTCAAATTTATAAGTATTTATTTCTGGTAATTCAAGTGTAATTTTTGAAGGATCAGTGAAAAGACCATAAGCGTATTTAGAATATTCTGTGTCTTTGCTTTTCTTAGCATAAACGTTTATGCCATAAACAATTTCAGGGCTTAGCTGAACATTATTAGGTTCTCCTCTCATAGGAGATGTTTCTTGAGCTAAACTTAATGTTACTGTTTTTTTTGTAAGCGTTGATTTTTCTGTACTATTTTTGCCTTCTTCGAGCATAGGCTTACTACAAGAACTAAAAGTGTATGTTAATAACAAGACACTTGAAAGGATTAATAGGTATTTAGTCATAAGTTTAATATGATAAAAAAAAACGATGTAAAGTTATAATGATATGATTAAAAAAAACGAAACCCTTAAGTTAAAACATTCTAAAAGCAAAGAAGTTCTATATTTTCAAAGAATAATATAAAGCATTTAAATATTTTTTTTAATAAGTTTTCATGCTATATGACATATATTGTGGAGTATTTGCATTATCTTTGTAATAAAGACAAAATGTAAAAATATGATTACAGAACCAATTGACTATAGTGTAAATGTACGTGGAAAGTTGATAAACTTAGGTAATCCACAGGTAATGGGTATTTTAAATGTTACACCTGATTCGTTTTTTGCAGATAGCCGTAAGCAGACTGAAATAGAAATATATAATAGAGCAAACCAAATAGTAAGTGAAGGTGCATCAATTATAGATATAGGTGCTTGTTCAACACGTCCGTGGGGAGAGGTCGTAAGCGAAGAAGAAGAAATGGCTCGTCTTGCCTTTGCCTTACCTATAGTAAAAAGAGCACAGCCTGATGCCATTATTTCTATAGATACTTTTCGTGCGTCTGTAGCAAGAAGATGTGTTGAAGAGTTTGGCGTTGATATTATTAATGATGTAGAAGAAGGTAAAGATCCTGATATGTTTAAGACGGTAGCTAAACTAAAAACTCCTTATATATTAATGTCTGTGGCTGCTAATTTACAAGATCTTCTTATAAATTTCTCACGCGAGGTAGAAGAGTTGCGTTCTATAGGGCAAAAAGATATTATTCTTGATCCGGGCTTTGGGTTTGGCAAAACACCAGTTTCAGGTAATTATGAGATATTGAGTGTAATGGAGCGTATACAAATATTGGAGCTTCCTATTCTTGTGGGGATTAGTAGGAAAAGAATGATTCATCAGTTTCTTGGAATTACGGTTGAAGAGAGTTTGAATGGAACAACAGTATTAAACACCATTGCACTATTAAAAGGTGCTAATATCTTGCGTGTCCATGATGTAAAACAAGCTGTTGAGGCTGTAAAAATTGTAAACAGATTAAGAGGAAAGTAAGAATATATGTTTTTTGAATTTGGTATAAAGGACGTTATCGATATAGTATTAGTTGCATTAATACTTTACTATATTTACCGTTTAATGAAGGAGACACGCTCATTAAACGTGTTTATCGGTATTATGGTATTTGTTATAGTGTGGCTTATAGTTAGTCAGGTATTAGAAATGCACTTGTTGGGTGGTATTTTGGACAAGTTAGTTTCTGTAGGTATGATTGGCTTAATCGTCCTTTTTCAAGAAGAGATACGTCATTTTCTTTATAGCTTAGGTGCTCATGGAAAATTAAAAAGTATTATGAAACTCTTTGGTAGGGATAAGAAGAGTGAAGCTGATAAAGAAACAATAATGCCCATTGTGATGGCTTGCATGAGTATGAGTCGTGCTAAGATAGGAGCTTTAATTGTTATAGAGCGAGGGGTTATACTTGATGATATAGTAGCTACAGGCGATTTTATAGATGCTCGTATAAACCAACGCTTAATAGAAAATATATTTTTTAAGAACTCTCCATTACATGATGGAGCAGTGATTATTTCGAATAAAAGATTAAAAGCAGCTGGTTGCATTCTGCCTGTAAGTCATAAGCAAGATATTCCTCGTGAGCTTGGGCTTAGACATCGTGCAGCTATGGGTATATCACAAGATTCTGATGCTTTGGCTATTATTGTTTCAGAAGAAACAGGACGTATAAGCGTAGCTATGCATGGAGAGTTTCAGTTGCGATTATCTGCAGAGCAGTTGGAAAGTATTTTAACAAAGGAAATGTAATATCTTACTTGTGCTATTCACTTATAATTGCTATCTTTGCATTGCAAATACTGATATTAAACAAGATTTTTAAATATATAATATGGACTTATTAGAGCAAATCGTTGCGCGTGCTAAAGCTGATAAGCAGCGTATCGTGCTCCCCGAAGCTGAAGAGGAGCGTACACTTAGAGCAGCAGATAAAGTGTTAGCTGATGATATAGCTAATCTTATTCTTATAGGCAATCCTGCTAACATTCAGGAAGCTGCTACAAAATGGGGGTTAAATAATATTAGAAAGGCTACTATTATAGACCCAGAGAACAACCCTCATACAGGAGAGCTTGCGGAGAAATTGGTAGAGCTACGAAAGTCTAAGGGAATGACCATAGAACAAGCTCACCAACTTGTTACAAAAAACAATCTGTATTTAGGCTGTATGATAATAAAGACAGGTGGTGCTGATGGGCAGATTTCTGGAGCTTTATCTACTACGGGTGAAACGCTTCGCCCTGCTTTACAAATAATAAAATGTGCCCCAGGCATATCTTGTGTTAGTGGTGCGATGCTTGTACTAACCCATGAGCAACATTATGGTGAGAATGGTATAGTAGTAATGGGCGATGTAGCAGTAACTCCTAATCCTACTGCTGACCAGCTTGCACAGATAGCTTATGCATCTGCAGAAACGGCAAAGAGCGTTGCCGGATTTAAAGATCCGCAGGTAGCTATGTTAAGTTATTCTACTAAAGGGTCTGCTAAAGATGCTATAGATAAGGTAACAGGTAAGAGCGTATATGTTATTGATAAAGTGGTAGAGGCTACAAAGATAGCTAAAGAAAAGTATCCTAATCTTAAGGTAGATGGTGAATTGCAGTCTGATGCTGCCCTCGACCCAAAGGTTGCATCTATTAAAGCTAAAGGGTCAGAAGTGGCAGGTAAGGCTAATGTCCTCGTTGTACCTACGTTGGAAGTAGGTAATATAGGTTATAAGCTTGTTCAGCGTTTAGGCGGTGCTAAGGCTATAGGTCCTATTCTTCAAGGTATTGCTCGTCCTGTAAACGATCTTTCGCGTGGTTGTTCTGTAGATGATATTTATTATATGGTGGCTATTACTGCTTGTCAGGCTCAAAACGCAAAGGCTAATGAGTAAGAAATATACAAAAAAGAAAATATAAAATATAAGTAAAAACTATATTAGAAAAACAATAATAATGAATATATTAGTATTAAACTGTGGAAGCAGTTCCATTAAATATAAGCTATATAATATGGATAGCGAAAGTGTTTTGGCACAAGGTGGAGCAGAGCGCATAGGGTTAGATGAGGCTTTTGTAAAAGTAACGTTAAAAGATGGCAGTAAAAAGAAAATAATGCATGATATGCCCGATCATAAAGAAGGTGTAAAATTTGTTTTCGATTTATTGTTAGATAAGGAAATAGGTTCTATTAAAAGCCTTGACGATATAGATGCAGTAGGTCATCGTGTAGTTCAGGGTGGCGATTTGTTTGAAAAGAGTTGCTTAATAACTAAGGAGGTAGAAGCTGGCATTGAGGGGTTGATAGATCTTGCCCCGGTGCATAATCTTGGTCATTTGCGAGGTATTCGTGCTGTTAATGCCTTAATGCCTAAAACACCACAAGTAGCAGTTTTTGATAATGCATTTCATAGTACAATGCCACAATATGCTTATATGTATGCCATTCCTTATGAATATTATGAGAAATATCATGTTCGTCGTTATGGTTTTCATGGAACTAGTCATCGTTATGTATCACAACGTGTATGTGATATGCTTGGAGTGGATATTAAAAAACAGCGTATTATAACTTGCCATATAGGTAACGGAGCATCTGTTGCAGCTATTAAGGGAGGAAAGGTTATTGATACGTCTATGGGTCTAACGCCGCTTGAAGGCTTGATGATGGGGTCTCGTTCTGGTGATATTGATGCTTCTGTAGTTACTTATTTGATGGAAAAATTAGATAAAAAGCCACAGGAAATGGCAGATCTTTTAAATAAAGAATCTGGAGTATTAGGTATTACTGGTATTAGTTCGGATATGCGTGAAATAGAAAATGCATACGAGCAAGGCAATGAGCGTGCTACATTAGCTTTACAAATGTATAATTATCGTATTAAGAAATATATTGGAGCGTATGCTGCTGCTATGGGTGGTGTAGATATTATAGTGTGGACTGCAGGTGTTGGTGAAAATCAGGTTTCTACTCGTTTAGAATCTTGCTCAGGATTAGAGTTCCTTGGTGTTAAGATAGATGTAGAGCGTAATAACGTTCGTGGCAAAGAAACAATAATTTCATCTGACGACTCAAAAGTAAAAGTAGTACTTGTTCCTACTGACGAAGAGATAGTTATTGCTCGTGATACAAAAGATGTTGTTAATAGTTTAGATAAAAATTAGTTATTAGGAACTATAGAGTACGAGTATTGTTAGAAAGGTCTGTTAACGACTAAACTTATTTCTATCTCTATAGTTCCTTATATCCTAATAGTTATAATTACTTGTTATTTTATTATGACTCAAGAAGAAAAATTAGCCATTCAAGAGCGGATAGTAGAAGTGCTTAAGACTGTTTACGATCCAGAGATACCTGTTAATATCTATGATTTAGGTATGATTTATAAGATTGATATAGATGATGATGGTAATCTTGATATGGATATGACCTTTACTTCACCTTCTTGTCCTGCTGCCGACTTTATTTTTGAGGACGTGCGTACTAAAGTGGAGAGCATAGAAGGAGTAAAATCTGCTAATATTAATCTTGTCTTTGAACCTGCATGGGATCAGAGTATGATGACAGAGGAAGCAAAGGTGGAATTAGGTTTTGATTAGCTGTTGCATTATATAAAAGCATTATCATGATTATCAATATTATATAATAAAGTTATACGCAAAAGGCTACTTATGAAGAACATCTATTTTCTTTCAGATGCTCACCTTGGTTCGTTGGCAGTTGAGCATAAGCGTACACAAGAAAGGCGTTTGGTACGTTTCTTAGATAGTATAAAAGATAAGGCGGAAGCTATTTATCTTTTAGGTGATATGTTCGATTTTTGGGACGAATATAGATATGTTGTTCCTAAAGGTTTTACACGTTTTCTTGGTAAAATTTCAGAGCTTACAGATAGTGGAATAGAAGTTCATTTTTTTATAGGTAATCATGATATTTGGACATATGGATATTTAGAAGAAGAGTGTGGGGTAATTATTCATAGAAAGCCTGTTACTATAGAGCTTCATGATAAGGTGTTTTACCTTGCTCATGGCGATGGTTTAGGCGATCCGGATGTTAAATTTAGGTTACTTCGTAGTGTCTTTCATAATAGGTTTTGTCAGCGTTTACTCAATTTCTTTCATCCTTGGTATGGAGTTCAGTTAGGGTTAAAGTGGGCAAAGCATAGCCGCATGAAGCGTATTAATGGGAAAGAGGCGTCTTTCTTAGGAGAGGAGAAAGAATTTTTAGTGCGCTATTCTAAAGAGTATATAGAGCAATATCCTGATATTGATTATTTTATTTATGGTCATAGACATATTATGCTCGATTTAAAGCTTAATCATAATGCTCGTATGCTTATACTTGGCGACTGGATTTGGCAGTTTTCTTATGCAGTTTTTGATGGAGAACATCTGTTTTTAGAACAATATGTAGAAGGGGATACTTACCTTGGCTAACCAAGAATTGTTATAACAAAAAGTAGTCTTGTTATTTTTTATATGAAAACAAGTTATATATTTGGCATGAAAAGATAACCATTATAAAGGGAAAAGCTAAACGTTGCGCACCAAAAATAATTTATTTTTATTGCATTTTTAATTTATTTTTATATAAAAAATAATTTATTTTTATCTTCAAATATTCGTGCTTGTTTATTAAAAAGATATGTTTATAATCAACAAAAAGGCATAATGTTAAATAACATTATGCCTTTTTGTTGTCCCAGGCGGATTCGAACCACCACTGACAGAACCAAAAACTGTAGTGCTACCATTACACCATAGGACAATTGCGCTGCAAAGGTATGTTTTTTTTCGCTATTTTCCAAAATATTTAACAACAAATTTTCTTTTATCTTTTTGTAGATAAGATTTTTGTATATAATCTACTTTTTATAGTTACTTTTAGATATATATTGTTTTTTTTAAGTACTTTTGCCTCATTAATCAAATGAAATATTATGAGTTATAACTTATTAAAAGGTAAAAAGGGAATAATTTTTGGAGCTCTTAATGAAAATTCTATCGCATGGAAAGTAGCAGAGAGAGCTGTTGAGGAAGGTGCTACAATAACTCTTTCTAATACTCCCGTAGCTGTAAGAATGGGCACTGTAAGCGAGTTATCGAAAAAACTTCATTGTGAAGTAATACCTGCCGATGCTACAAATGTAGAAGATTTAGAGAATGTATTTAAGCGTTCTATGGAAATATTAGGCGGTCAGGTAGACTTTGTTTTACACTCTATAGGTATGTCTCCAAACGTTCGTAAGCATCGCACGTATGACGACCTCGATTATACAATGCTTAATACTACGCTTGATATATCGGCTTTATCTTTTCATAAAATGATACAAAGTGCTAAAAAGCTTAATGCCATAGCTGATGGAGGCTCTATTGTAGCGTTATCGTATGTAGCAGCACAGCGTACTTTCTTCGGTTATAATGATATGGCAGATGCTAAGGCTTTATTAGAAAGTATAGCACGTAGCTTTGGATATATTTATGGTCGTGAGCATAATGTACGTATTAATACTATTTCTCAAAGTCCAACAATGACTACTGCAGGCTCTGGCGTAAAAGGTATGGATCGCTTGTTTGATTTTGCTGACCGTATGTCTCCTTTAGGAAATGCTTCAGCCGCAGAATGTGCCGACTATTGTATTGTTATGTTTTCTGATCTTACACGTAAGGTTACTATGCAGAATCTCTTTCATGATGGAGGTTTCTCTAATGTAGGTATGAGTCTTAGGGCTATGACGACTTATGAGAAAGGTCTTGAAGAGTTTATGGATAAAGATGGAAAAATTATTTATGGATAATAAAAGTAAGTTTATGTCCTTAAAAAGTTATGCTTATATAAAATAAAGTGCAAGTGGTTTATACTTATCTATGCATAAAAGTTAATAACAAAACAGTATAGATTTTATTTGTAGATATAAGCATTTAAACATTTGAGGAACAGATAAAAACTTATAAAACATATTAAAAAAAGGCTGATAAGCAATCAGCCTTTTTTTTGTTGCTATATATTAACGATAAGAAGTATATATAAAGTATGAAAAAAAAATAAAGGTATTATCTTTTTAAACATAATAATAGAGCCTGTTAAAGAGAATTATATGTAAATTTGTGTTGGTTTATGTAATATGTCATATCTATATAAAGTAAACTTGATAATATACTAAAAATAAATCTAAAAATAAAAACAATAACATATATAAGATGGCACAAGCAAAAAGAACAGTAGAGTGTGTACCTAATATCAGTGAAGGTCGTGATGAGGAAATAATAAAAGAGATAGCTACAGAGATAGAAAAAGTAAAAGGAATAAAGCTCCTTAATATAGATTCTGGGAAAGCTGCTAATCGTACGGTAATGACTTTTGTAGGTAGTCCTGAAGATGTTGTAGAAGCAGCTTTTTGTTGTGTACAAAAATCATCTCAGCTTATAGATATGCGCCAGCAGCATGGTGCACATCCTCGCATTGGTGCTACAGATGTATGTCCTTTAATCCCTATATCAGGAATCACTTTAGAAGAATGTGCATTGTTGGCATGTACATTAGCCGAACGTATAGCTACAGAGCTGCAAGTGCCTTGTTATTGCTATGAAGCTGCAGCAAAGATACCAGAAAGAAGAAATCTTGCAGTATGTAGAAAGGGTGAATATGAAGGATTGAAAGAGCGAATGATGATACCAGAGGAGTATCCCGATTTTGGCGCACGTCCTTGGGACGAGGCTATGGCACGTACAGGCTGCACAGCTGTTGGCGCACGTAATTTTCTTATAGCAACAAACTTTAATTTAAACACTACTTCCATACCTTATGCTAACGAGATAGCTTTTGATGTGCGAGAGAAGGGCAGACCACTACGTGTAGGAGGCTCGTTAGTGGGCAAGATAATGAAAGATGTTAATGGTAATAATATTATGATACCGGGAACATTAAAAGCTACAAAGGCTATCGGTTGGTATATTGACGAATATGGCATAGCACAAGTATCAATGAATATCACCGATATTAATGTTACTCCTCTTCATATAGCCTTTGAAGAAGTGTGTCGTTGTGCACAAAAGCGTGGTATTAGCGTAACCGGCACAGAGATTATCGGACTAATACCTAAACAAACATTGATAGATGCAGGTAGATATTTTCTTGAGAAACAAAACTGCTATAATGATGTTTCGGAAGATGAGATTATACAAGTAGCTATTAAAACGATGGGGTTAAACGATATAAAACAATTTAATCCACATGATAGAATTATAGAATATCTTTTATAAGTTCCTAAAAAACTAACTAAAAAAAACGTTATAAAAGTATGAAAACATATAGGTAGTTACTAATAATGTAAATGTATCTTATAAAAATGATAAGATGAGAAGTATTGGTTTTGGAAAAAGAAGGGAGGTTATTTTTCTCTCTTCTTTTTTTTATTATAATGCAATTAATTAGGTACCTTTGTATATATTCTTTTCTTAAGTTGCAAAAGAGTGTTGTATTGTGTTGTTAGCTCATGTTGCAACTTAAGATACATTTTATAAAACATAGTAATATATATAGACAATGAGTAAAATGAGTGTAAAACCTATAAAAGAGTTGGCAGATATGTTGCCACAAATGAAGCAGTGGATGGAAGCTATGCATCGAGACCCTGAGCTTTCTACACAAGAGGTAAATACAGGTAAATACATAGCTAAACTTTTAAAAGATATGGGCTATGAGGTATATGAGCATATTGGTAAAAATGGTATAGAAGGTGTCGTTGGAGTGCTTAGCAATGGGGAAGGTAAAAAAAAGATAGGTATTAGAGCAGATATGGACGCTCTTCCTATACAAGAAATAAACGATTTACCTTATAAGAGTAGGCATGATGGTATCTCTCATCTATGTGGTCATGATGGGCATAGCACTATGGCGCTTGGTGCTGCTAAATATCTATCGGAAACTAAAAATTTCAATGGGACTGTTTATTTTTATTTCCAACCAGCTGAAGAAACTATGCAAGGTGGTCCTTCAATGATAGATGACGGACTTTTTAAGAAGTTTGATGCTGACCGAATATATGCTATACATAACATACCAGGGTTACCTAAGGGAATGTTACATTTTCATGATGGTGAGACAATGTCGGCTGTAGACAATTGGGAAATACGTCTTATGGGGCGTGGGGGGCATGGCTCAATGCCTGAATTGAGTGTCGACCCTGTTGTAGCTGGAGCTTCTTTAGTAATGGCATTACAGACAATAGTGTCGCGTAACCTATCACCGTGGCATAACGGTGTGGTTACAATAGGGTCATTTCAAGCAGGAAATGCAGGAAATGTTATTCCTGATGAAGCTGTTTTAAAGCTATCTATGCGTAATATGCAGGCAGATGGTAGAAAACTGGTGTTAAAGCGTATTCGTGAGATAACAGCAGCACAAGCAGAAAGTTTTGGCTGTAAGTATGAGATAAAAGAAGGTCAGCCCGGAGCAGTATTATTCAATTCGCATGAGGAAACTGCCTTTGCAGCTGAAGTGGCTCGTAAATATTTTGGAAAAGAAAATGTAGTGTATCCATGCAAGCCGTTTATGAGCAGTGAAGATTTTGCTTTTATGCTGCAAGAAAGACCAGGAAGCTATATTATGATAGGTAATGGTGAAACTCCTATGGTACATAATCCAAAGTATATATTCGATCAAGATATACTTCCTATAGGTGCTTCTCTGTGGGTAGCTTTATGTGAGGAATATTTAAGGTAACACTTAGTGTGAATAGTAATAGAGAAAGAAAGCATTTTATTAGTTGCTCGGCTTTTTATTATAAAGAATAATTTATATCTAAAATAAGGAACATAATTGCTCTGTTCCTTATTTTTATTTACCTTTGCAATAGTATCTTTATCGACAAATTCAATGCTAAACAAAAACATTAGATTACAGATTATTAAGCTCATTAAAGAGCAGGTGGTACCTGCTATTGGGTGTACAGAGCCTATGGCAGTAGCGCTTAGTGCTGCTCGTAGTGCAGAGCTTTTAGGTTGTTGTCCAGAATCTATCTTGGTGTACTTATCCCCCAATATGCTTAAAAATGCTATGGGAGTGGGCATTCCTGGTACAGGAATGATAGGTTTGCCTATAGCTATTGCTTTGGGTGCACTTATAGGAAAATCTGAATATAAGTTAGAAGTTATAAAAGATCTTACTTCAGAAAGTTTAGAAGAAGGTAAGCGTTACATAGCTAAACATGATATAGATATTAAGCTAAAAGAGAATATTTCTGATAAGCTCTATATAGAAGTGAGGTGTAAAGCAGGTGATAGATGTGCAACATCTATAATTACTAAGTCGCACACCAATTTTGTATATGAGAGTATAGATAATAATGTGTTATTAGATAGACGTAACGAGGAAAGCGAAGAAGTGGAAGATAATGGCATAAAGCTAAATCTTCGTATGGTATACGATTTTGCTATCACCTCACCAATATCAGAGATTGAATTTATACATGAGGCTAAACGTTATAATATGCGTGCAGCTCAAGCCGCTTTAAAGGAAAATTATGGGCATTGTTTAGGTAAATTGATGGAACGCCCTTTAGGTCGTGGTATCTTTGGAAATTCTATCTTTTCGCATATAATATCTAAGACAGCATCAGCATGTGATGCTCGTATGGGTGGGGCTTTAATACCTGTAATGAGTAATAGTGGGTCTGGTAATCAGGGCATTTGTGCTACTAATCCGGTAGTAGTGTTTGCTAAAGAGAACGAAAACACTAAAGAAGAGCTAATTCGCGCTTTAACTTTAAGTCATCTTACAGTTATCTATATTAAGCAAAGTTTAGGCAGATTATCTGCCCTTTGTGGCTGCGTTGTTTCAAGTATAGGTTCAAGTTGTGGTATTACTTATTTAATGGGAGGTGATTATGATAGTATTTGTAGATCGGTAAAAAACATGATAGCTAATCTTACGGGTATTATCTGTGATGGTGCTAAGCCAAGCTGTGCGCTTAAAATATCTTCAGGTGTTTCTACAGCAGTGCTTTCTGCCATGCTTTCAATAGAAGGAAAGTGTGTTTCTGCTGCAGAAGGTATTATAGAAGAGGACGTTGATAAAACTATTAGCAACTTAACATCTATAGGAAAAGAAGCAATGTGCCTTACCGATGATATGATTTTAAAGATAATGACAAGTAAAAGTAATTGTTAGTGAAACTTACTTTTTTTTGCTTTTCATGTTATTTTAAAATTTCCATCTTATCTGTAAATCTACATCTGTTATAACAGAAGAGTTTATCTTTTGGTAGCTATTACCAATATGATCACGATTAAAATATTTAGTATTAGATATACGTACTATTCCTACAAAATGTTTTCCTGTAGACAAACGTGCAAAGCATGAGCTACGAATCCCTTGCCCATAAAATGAAGGAAAGCTAAAGGTGTATAGCGGAGACCGCTCGTATATATATATTCGAGATGCATAGCTGTCGGTATTAAAATATCCTAATGTGATCGTGATAGATAGTTTTTGTAGTGGTGTATAACTAATATTTTCACTTATCATATAGCCTAAGCTATACTCTTTATAATTGTTTAAAACTATATCTGTTTGCGTTTTACAATTCCATTTATTATTAATATAGCTCAAAGCTAATCGTCCTCTTTGAGTAATATCTTTAATTAATCCTTTTTTATTAACTCCGTCTTTTTCTGTTATCTTATATCTGTAGCGTGCTGATAGAATAATATTTTTATATGTGTATATGGCAGAAATAAAATTATCCCAAGCCTTACTACCTATATGAACTCTATATTTAGGATACGGGAACTGTATTATATCAGTGTATGCCTGTAAAGACAATCCGCGTATAGGGTTGTAATTAACTCCTAAAAGTATACCGCTTTCGTTTTGTACATGGCCTCCTTCGCTAAAACCTTTACTAAACAAAGAGTAGTATTTATGTCCATAAAGACGTTGTACGCCAATAATGGTAAGGTTATAGGCAGCTTTCCACGAAAGCATATTCATGGTAGCTATGGCTCCGATATTATTAGTGGCTGTTTCTCCTTGCAAATTCCAGTGGGGTGTAAGATAGCCATAATCTATACCTATGTTCCAAAAGTTATTATCTTGAGGAGCATATTTTTTGTAACTTTCATTTTTATTTTGTTGTAAAGGTTTATCAAAACAAGTAAATAGTACTGACGCGCCGATATGAAAGCCACCACTATTCCAACGTGTAGTCATTCCTATAACTAATTGTGTAGCATTATTTTTTTTCATCATTTCGTTCTTTGTTCTGTGATATCCTGATTTCAGAATAGTTTGTATACCTCCTCCTTTCTTATTAAGTGTTGCGTCTATATTGCGGTAAGATATGAACCCTGTTAGGTCTATGTGTTTGCTAATAGCTACTGTGGCAGCAGCTCCTTGCAAGTAGTTATATGCTGAACGTGAAGAATGTGCACTAATAATGGTAGACTGTCTACCTAAGGTTTGCATCATAGTAAGTTTGCCAAGACTAAATGAGGAATTTATTATTAGTCCTTGACCTATCGAGATTTTGTATCTTCCTATAGAAAGTGTTTTTAATATGCCAAGTTTTTTAATTAAAACATAAAAGCTATAATGATCATATCCCGCACTATTCTTGTTAGCTAAGAAAGGTTCTCCTGCATCTTGTGCTCCTATTAATCCTGCCTTTATATAGTCGGATAGATGGAATGTGTAACGAAAAGAATGCTGATACTTATAACCTAAATATCCGTTTTTATCGCCCTTACGCTCATATAATGGTATTTTATAAGTAAACATAACATCATGTTTGCCATATTTTAAAATGTTTTTTATAGATGGAAAATTCTTTTTTTCTATTTGTTTTACATAAACAAAGAAACTAAGTAACTTTCGCCGAATATCATCTAACGATTCTATCATTGTTAATTCTCCCAGTGTTTCCATACCATGATATTGATAAATATATGCTAAAATATCCTCTATTTGCTGTGCGCTTAGGAAAGGGAAACGCTCTAAATCCTCCCGAGTAGCTATATTTAAATTGATAGGATGTTCTGCGAGATCAGCTAAAAGCTCTAATGTTTCTTCATTAGTATAACTACTTTCATCTTCTATAGATGAAAGTTCATAAATATATTGTTCCCAGCTTTTGTTACTTTGTGCCAAAGAAAGCGCACTTATAAAACATAATAAAAACGTTAAGGCAATATATTTCATGAAAAATAGCTTAGGTTTAATTATTGCAAATGTCGTATAATTTTATAAAATATACAAGAATTATTTTAAAAAGATAATATACATATTAAGTGTTTTATTTTATAGGATATTACCATTCGGAACAAAAGAATATATATTCATTCTAACTATCTATTTGTATTAAAAAAGGCGTAATAGACATCTGGATATTTTTTTAGTATACCAAAGGTCTATTGCGCCACCTTTTACAAGTTTTTATAAGCTAACAGTTTGGTTACATGTTATACCCAATTCCTAAAGAGAGGTAATCCACATCGTAGTATGTCATAGCGTGGTGGTATGCTGCACGAAGATTTATATCTTTAAGCAGTTGTACACCTGCACCAAAGGTAATTGCTTTATTGCCCTTATTGCTATATTGATATCCCATACAAGCCGAAAGACTATTTTTATAGATATATTCCACACCAGTAGATAATAGTTTCTCGGTAGCATCTTTTGGAGTGAAATATCTACAAGATAAGGCATAGGTTAAGGTATGCTGCTCGCTTAGATTAAATTTCCAATCTCCTCCAATAATTATTGATGTAGGTAGAGATTGTGGGGTACCAGTATTATTATATTTTACCGGTTTACCAAAATCTAATAGTCGTACACCAAAAGTTAAGCAAGTAGGTAATGATGCAGTTAAATTAAATATGTTTTGGTATGCAGCACCTACTGATAGAGATAAAGCTGTAGTTTTAGTAGCAGCTTCGCTTTTAATATAACTAAAAGTAGTAAATGCAGCTATTTTTGGTGTAACCAGAAACGAACATCCAAGGTCTATTGCAGCATCATATGGATGGAAAGTTTGAGGTTCATTAATAGTTTTAACGCTGTTTACATGTAAGCCACCAAGATAACGCACGCCTGCCATGATAGCCGTACCGCTATTAAATCTATAACCTCCTCCTAAGTTATATTGCATCAAACGTCCTGCATCGGTTTTCTCTTGTGCTGTAATGCAGGCATTTATAGCAAATGTTTTTTTATTAAATGACATTGCAGCAGGGTTGTCATAAATATACATTTCGTTGGTATTTCCCATTGTTACTCCACCCATAGCTGAGCTTTTTACACTGGTAGTACCTTCTAATACTGGTAAAATCCTGCTCTGAGCCATACCTTTATAGGTTATGCTTATGGCAATTATTAGTAGTATGCTCTTTATTTTATTCATAGTTTTGTAGTATCTTATTTTTTAATAAAAGTGTGTTTGCTTGTTACTCGCTTTGTCTTCAATAGCAAATAATAAGTGCCAGGAGCTAACCTGTCAATACCAAGAGTTATTTCGTGTGTAAGAGTATTTGGTATTAGCTTTGTTTCTATAACTTTTCTTCCGTTAAGCATAGTAACAATAACTTCAACATCATTAACATTACTCCTCATAAGTGCCTTAATATAGCTATGCGCAGGTATAGGGTATATTGCATGAACGTCAGGTGCATTATCATTTGTTACACGAACATTAAAGCTAACAGAGCTTTCTTTACTTCCATTGGTAGCAGTAAGCTTAATGGTTGCTATACCATAAGAAACAGGTGTAATTATAATATTATGTCCTTGTATGGCAACATCTGCTATTTGCTTATTACTTGATATGGCATGATATCGTAAATGTGCAATATCATTAGTAGCAAAAACGTTATTAAGGTTTATTATTGTAGGCTTATCACTCTTAAATAGGGAAATATCGCTTAATATTGTTGTTATCTGAGGCGCTTTTTGTTCAATAACTTCATAGGCAAACTTCTCTGTATGTTTTCCACCAAGCTGATCGGTTAGTGTTACAGAGAACTCGTATTTACCTACTTTTCCTATTTTAATTAGTAAGTCAAATTTATCACCTATACGTTTCAGTTCTACTCCTTGTGGTAATTCTGTAGTAGTGTAAGTCCAGCTGTGATTATCCTCATCTTTAATGGTAAATATCTCATGATAATAAGGCTTAGTATTTAGCAAGCTCAAAGCCTGTGGCAGATGTGTAGTAAATATAGGTGCATGGTTTAAACGTGTTTTAAATTCTGTTGTAGCAGTATTAGAACAATTGTTGGATCTATCACGTGCCGTCATCTTTACTACATATCGAGTGTTAGTTTCGAGATTTAAAAAAGTTTGTTCCATATTATCATTCACCTGCGAATCGTAGGAGTAACGTGTGAGCGTTTGTACAGGTTTAGACATATCATCTTTTTTGTATAGTTCTATGTCGTAAGCAAAAGCTGTGTGTTGCTCGTTTGGAGCATCGTTGTCAGAAGTTACGTTCCATGTTATAGTGGCATCGTAATAGCCTTTTATAGCATCTGTCGAATAGTCGGTAACGGAAATTACAGGTGCTGCAGGTTTTTCTGTTTCTGCATCAGCTAAAGCTAAGTTGGCGTCTACAAATCCTATTCCCATTTTACCTGCTAAGTTTTGGTCACTCTTTATAGCATAAGGGCTTTGAGTTTTTACTGCACCTAATATGCGTTTACGTAGATCTTCGTTGGTAAAATTATTGTTTTGTTTACCGAATTTTGATATTACTAAGGCGGCAATACCTGTAACATGTGGTGTAGCCATAGATGTACCTTGTGCAAAGGCATATAGATTATTATCTGGTAAAGTAAAGTCGGTATTAGGATATGGGCCTGTTTTACCATAGACATAATTTTTTGGCACTGTGCTTAGTACACCTTTGTTTACTTCTCCTGTTTCAGTAGTGCCTCCGGGAGCTAAAATATCTACCCATGTACCTTTGTTCATGTAGTCGGTAGGTATACCTTGACTATTTATAGCACCTACAGCTATTACACGTTTATATGATGCTGGTATCATGTCTATGTCGTATTGTGCATCGTTTCCAGAAGCAAAGAAGATTAATCCCCCTTTCATATAAGCATTAGGTTTTTTATTTCCATTACCATCACATCCTGCTATATCGGTGAAATAATCTATACCATCTTTTAAAAGTTGAAATTGATTTTTAAAGATGCTTTGAAAGTTTTCGTTGTTAAGATATTTAGAACGATCGAAAGCATACCCCCAAGAACAGTTCATGATAGATGCACCATGCTCAGCAGCAAATTCAAAAGCCTTTACAATAGATGCTGTGCTTGCTGTTTCTTTAGTGCCATCATGTCCATATATTTCACAGCTCATTAGTCTTACACCTGAGTTTTTATCACCATTGCCACCAGCAATACCACATACACCTATATTATTATTGTTACGTGCAGCAATAGTACCTGCAACATGAGTGCCATGTGCTCCGGGTATTATATCATTAGCTCTCCCGTTACCTGTTTCATCAGCCCAAAAGTTGCGTCCATGTATTGTTTCTCCAGTAGTAGGATCTTTTCCTTCCCATGCTGCACCTTGTAAGTCTTCATGTGAAAAGTCTATACCAGAGTCCATCACTGCAACAATTACATGTTCATTTCCGGTTTCTTTTTGCCATGCCGGAAACAAGTTTATGTCTGCACCAGGCTTAAAAGTCATATATACATCATTGGTAGTAGTATAATGCCATTGATATTTAAGGTATGGATCTGTAAAATTTAAGCTCCCAGTACCATTGTTAGCTGCTTGTAATTGGTCTTGTCTTATAGATGCGCGTGTAAAAGGAGTAAACGATGTTTGCACAGGTGCTATTTTTATACTACCTTGAGCAATATCTATAGCAGGATCATTCTTTAATTCTTTAATAACTTTATTTACATCGGCATGTTTATCAAATTTAACGATGAACCATCTATCTAATCCCCTTTTATGTTTTAAGTTGGCATATTCGTTGTGCATATTAAACACTTGTTCCACTTTTACATTTTGCTTATTAAATATAGCAGCTCGTGTAATATGACTTGTTACAGCTCGCGTTGTAGGCGTTATACTTGTTTTTAGTTTTATATAAGCCATTCCTGGTTCCCAAGGTAATGAGATGTCATCTTGAGAGGTTGTGGTATTTGTGTTTGTAGGTTCAGTTAATGTATTATCAGAACAGCCAAACATTACCGTTGATAATAAGATAATACCAACTACTAAAGAATATATGTTTTTAATCACTTTCATTATTTACTCTTTTTAATAGTTAAACTTCTTCTTAACAAGGTCTACATAGTGTTTACTCTTGTAATAGATTACAACTGTACGTGTTTCTTGTGGTCGCATATCTATAAGATCTTCATCGCCTCTGTAGAAGGATACAAATCCGCCATCAGCCTCTCTTACTACGTTATATCCTTTATTTTGAAAAGCATTACGTGTACTAAAAGGTATAGAGTAATCGTTCCATGTGTAAACGCCTGGCGTTCCTTGTTCCTCAACGGTATAAAAAATATCGTTACCTTTATAAAATACTTGACATGATCCAACAGTTCCGCTTAGATCGCGATTAGCTACTAATCCTGCATCAAGATCTTCTGCGGTAACACCTTGCCAATTAAAAAAGTATATAACGTAGGCTAGTGCTCCTCTTTCGTTACTTTCGTTATTTGGAACGAAAAGCAGTCTTGAGTATTTGCAAAGAGGATCTTGTGTGGTAGCAGTAACTTTTTCGGTGTTAAAGTTGTTATTAAAGTCGGGTTTCATACCTCTTTTGCGTTCATATTCTATGACCTGTTCTAATTTAAAAGCTTTATTGTGTAGATAAGCTGATGGAAAAACTGGCAGGCTTTCTACTTTTCCGTTTGTATTTAAAGTAAGACTATTAGGCGATTCGATATATTTCATACATGCACTTCTGTAAATACCTCCATGCATTTTATAATTATCTATAGAATTGTATACATGTACTAATCGAGTCTTATTTATATCTTCACTATAATATTCTGTTTCTGTGTCAAACATTTGTTTGTTACCTAATTTAAACCCATTCTGTTTTAGCCAAGAGTCGTATGATTCCTTTTGGAAGAGTTTTTCTTTAGGAGCTTTCAGCCATGCGCAAAATATACCATTCCCACTATTGGTAGGTTGATAAAATATATATGGAGCTTGTTCACCTGATGAGTGAAAAGCATAATAAGCCTTTTTCACATCTTGTTTAAATGGTAATAAAAAGTCTTTCTCAAATGCTTTATCTCGTTGATTATTACGTTTGTTTTCTAAATCAGTGATTTTGTTAATATCAAAGTTGTTAAAGTCCCACACAGGAAACTGGAACTGAACATATCCATTTTGAGTAATAATAAGTTGATAATGGCTATTTCCATTTGTTAAAAACAATCTACTGCTTCTGCTTGTTTGAGCCCATTTGCTATTGCGTTCAATGGGTAAGATGTTAAGTAAGAGTTTTTTTTCTTTTTGCTTTGCGCTAAATGTTAGCCATGAGTTATTTTCTGGCTCTATTTGTTCTACACTCCATTCTTCTGAGTTTGAAATAATATTTAGCTCTATGTCTTTATGAGATTCGTGGTTATATATTATAGTTCCATTACACTCGGCTACTTTTATTATAGGGTCGCTGCCAAACTGCGTTATAGATACTATTTGCTTACCATACGAGGTAGATAATATCACTTGTGCATAACGCTCGTTGGCGTTATTGTTCTCTTTAGCATGTAAGTATAGAAGAGTTCCTTCTTTTTTAGTAGCAGTGAGCCAATCACTTGTGTTATCTTGTATTTGCCAATTATCACCAAGCGTACTTAGGTCGATAGTTTTTGTTGTCTCCTGCTTGTTTAGTGTTACTGCTTGTAATTGTTGACTTAACAAGTTATCTGTATTTCCTAAGGTAATATCTTTTTGGCATGCTGTTGCCATAAATACTATCTGTAGTAAAAAAATAAATGTTTTTATATGACTATTATGCATAAGTTATAACTTTATAGATAATAATGTATGTGTATAAATTGAGAAAAATATTTTATTTATCTTCCCAACCGGGATTGTTAATTATGTTGTTATTAATCTGTGTCTCGTTTAGTGGGAAAGGCCAAATAAACATATAATTATCAGGTTTAATGTTTACGTCAAATCCTGGAGCATAAAATCTTGCAGGGACTTTATAATAATCTTTTGCGCCTTGGAAGGAGCGTTTACTGAATCCCTGCTTCCAGCGGCGTAAATCCCACAATCTAAATCCTTCATAGGCAAGCTCGCGTGATCGTTCTTTTTTTATTTCTTGATATAATTGTTCTCCTGTGGTGTTTGTAACAGCTACTCCTCTTGATAAGCGTAATAGGTTAAGATACTTTTCTGCATTTGGAATATCACCTAAGTTATATGCGGCTTCTGATGCAATTAGATATTGTTCAGCTATACGAAAAGGTTTAGGAGCCTGGTTACCATTTGGTACGTATCCACCCCAATGTTTACTTGTAAGAGTTGCATAATTTGGATTTCCTTTAAATTTTGATATAACAAAGAGTGGTGTACGATCTTCTTTATCATTAACAGTGGTGTATACATATTCAAATAACGTCAGGGCACGATGATCTGTTTCGCTATTAAAAAGGTCGTTAATAACTTCACGTGTAGGAACATATGGAGGCTTATTATAGTTTGTAATATCATCAGATGGTTGTTTTTCGTCCCAATATGTTGTTGTGCTTAAATCAGCTCCATAAAGAGGAGTTGTTGTAGGAATTTCGTTTTCTTTATCAACAAATGGTTGCCAAATTTGTTCTGTGCCATTATCATAAAACCACATTTGAGCAAAAGCGTCTTCACGTGGGTTAATTTTACTACCAGGTTTTGATTCGTATGGCGGTATTAGAGGGTAAGTGTTTCTCTCTATTAGCTCTTTTGCTTCGTTAAAAGCGGGAAGCATCTTTCCCATATATAAATAAACACGTGCGCGTAAAGCCTTAACAGCATCAGCACTTATCTCGCTATTTCCTGCTTTTACAGGTACATCGCTTAATAGAGAGTCAGCTTTATGCAAATCGCTTAATATCTGTTTATATGTTTGTGAGTTGGTAGCTCTTTTGGGTTTATCTATAGTAGCAGGCTGTGTAACTAATATTATTCCCAAATCTTTATCAGCTGTTTTTTCGTTATACACCATTCCCCATCGCATAGCAAGGTTAAAATAGTAAAACGCTCGTGCGAAATAAGCATTACCTAAATAATGGTTTTTGGTAGTTTGGTCATTTGTTTTTACTTCTAACTGTGGTAATCGAGTTATAACAACATTTACATCATTTAGTGCAGAATAATAAGAATTGTAAATCTCTTGTATAACTTCATTATCTGCTTTTATACTCCAACCGTGAAAATCGGAGTATAAGTTTCCAAATGCAGCATGTGCATTAAGCATATCTGCTTGTACTTCTTGTGGTAAAATATATCCTCCGCCAAATTTACCTCGTAAGGTGGAATATATTCCATTGTCCCATTCTTTGGCATCTTGCATGTTTTTATATGCATACCTATATAGTATATTATCGGCAGGATATCTGTCAAGGTCGCACCCCTGCAAGATAAATCCAAAAAATAATATTATGAAAGCAATATATTTTATTTTCATTTTAATCTATTTGTTAATTATGTTGATTAATATTGTACACCATTATTTATGTTATATATAAAGGTTTTTATAATGTAATTTCCACACCGATACTCATTTGTTTAGTGTTTGGATTTACACCAAATGATACATTACGATTAATCTCTGGATCAATACCTCTAAACTTAGTAAAGGTAATGAGGTTTCGCCCAGTAAAGAACACTTTAGCCGATTGTATTATATGTTGCCAACCTATGCTTTTTTTAGGAAACTCATATCCTAAAGTAAAGTTTTTAAGCCTCATGAACGATGCGTTTTCTAACATTTTTGTGTCAAGATAGGTACTTTGATGTGCAGGATTGCGTACCCATTTTAATGAAGGGAATTCGGTTTTGTCGCCCGGTTGTTTCCAATAGTCAAATAAACGGCGTGAGCCATTTGAGTTTTCTTTACGATCACGTACAAAATAATCGTTTTCGTAATATTGTTTATCCATAGAAATCATGTGCTTGCCTAATGCTACAAAGAAGTCGGCATTTAGGTAAAAGCCTTTCCAACGGGCAGCTATACCCCAGCCACCTGTAAATGGAGTATAAGCGCTGATACCTGTGTTTTGTTCAAGTGTGCTTGACCACTCGCTTACTACATCATTGTCATCACAGTGCATAACGTTTTTATCTTCACCAGGTTTGTACCATTCTGGCTCGCCTGTCTTTGGATTTACCCATTTATATATTGGTAATATATATGTAATAGGTTTACCAACGATGTATATTAATTGCCCTCCAGGTTCATGCCACGACTTTCTTCCTTCAAACAATTCTAAAACTTTATCTTTGTTATAGTTAAAGTTCATATTAAAAGAAATGCTCCAATCTTTTCCACGTGCAAGGTCTGCATTTAACTGAAAGTCTATACCTTGGTTTAAATATCTACCTACGTTTTCATATCTATAAGGATATCCTTCAGCACCAACAGGTAATCCTGATGTGAAAGCTAATGGCATTTGAAAAAGCATGTTACTTGTTATGCGGTGATAATATTCTATGTCTATATCAAAACTATTTAATAATCGTGTCTTTATGCCAAGTGTTAGTTTGCTTTGCTTTTCCCAACTTAAATTAGGATTTCCTTGACTGATAAGCCCTAAGCTTATTTCACCTCTCTTTTGTCCCACCTTTCCCACGTATGCATCTGTGCTATATGGAGGTATAGATGAGTTTCCTTGAGTACCATAACTTGCTTTAAGGTCTAAATTGTTTAGCCAATCTAAATCTTTAAGAAGTGTTTCTTTTTTAGCTTTCCACAATAATCCTGCCGACCAAAACAAGCCATTTCGCTTATTTCTACCAAATCTTGATGAGGCATCATTACGTAAAACTATATCTAAAAAGTATCTATGTAAATAATCATATGATATTTGTGTAAAAAAAGATAGAAAGGCAAAAGAGTTATTATCTTCATTTAGCCACTTGTTTTTGGTAACATTATTAAGTAAATATAGTCTGTTATCAAGCAAACCAGAACCACCTGCACTAAAACTATCGTCTTTGTAATTAGTATATTCGTGTCCTAAGAGTGTGGTGATATAATGTTTACCTAAATTGACCTCGTAAGTAGCGGTATTGGTAATGGTAATATTAGACACCATAGAGTATCCACGTTGTGAGCTACCATTGCCATAAGCACGATAATAACTTGGTAGTGTACGCGAACTATTGTTGCCATAATTAAGCTCTAAGCCTACTAAAGAGCGTAGGGTTAGGTTGTTTAATGGTGTAATGGTTGCGTTTCCATTAAGCGATAATATTAAAGCATTGTTTTTAGCAGGGTTAGTAGAGATGACATGTTGCGGAGTGCTAATGTCGAGCAGTGGCACTCGCTCTAATTCTTTTCCTGTATAAGGATCGTATGGCGATGCAAAAGGTGCATTCATAGCGGCTACTCCACCACCAACAGCATTCTTGCTGCCAAAAGGTGATACCTTTGTATCGTCGTATGCTATTTGGGTATTTATATTAGTACGAAGCCAATTGTTTAGCTTTGTGTCAAGATTAATACGTCCAAAGATTTTTTTATAGCTTGAGCCCATACGTAAACCATCTTGGCTTAGTGCTCCTCCAGAGATATAATATCTCATTGCCGTTGTACCACCTGATAACGATACATCAGCACTATACATAGGTGCTGGCTGGTAAACGTATTTATACCATTGAAAATCTGTTTCCTTAAAATATTTATCCTTAAAGGTTGCAATTTCTTTTGGTGTATATATACCTGTCTCTTCATAATAACGCAACAGCTCAGGACCACTCATTAGCTGGTCAAAATAATCGGTATTTGCTAATGATGAAACAGCATATTGCGCTCTAAAGGAAATGTATGGACGATTTTCTACCTTACCACGCTTTGTTGTAACGTACATAACACCGTTAGCGGCACGTGCACCATAAATAGAAGTGGCTGCGGCATCTTTTAAAAACTGTATGCTCTCTATATCGTTAGCGTTCATAGATTGTAGCACAGCCATACTTACCTGCATACCGTCCATGATTATTAACAAGCCTGTACCTGCACCTATTGAGCCTTGTCCGTGTAAAGCCATAGACAATTGTGAAGAAGGTTCACCAGACGAGGAGAATACTTGCAAACCGCTTACCTTGCCTTGTATAGCGTCTAAGGGGTTAGCAACGGGTTTCATAGCCAAGTCTTTTGCACCTATTTTAACAACAGAGGCAGAAGTGTTAGCTACTTTACGCTCCATATATCCTACCACTACTACATCGTTCATCATTTGCTCTGTAGGTGTCATCTTGATGTGCATTTGAGATTGTGCAGCCTGCTCTATACGGTTATATCCAATAAAATTGAATATAAGCAGATCGCCACTGTGTGCGGTAAGTGTAAATGTACCATCAGTATTAGATACACAACCTTTCTTAGGCTCTGATTTAGTAACAATAGACACTCCAGGTAATGCTTCGCCATTTTCATCTACAATGTTACCATTTATTGTAATGGTTTGAGCTGAAATGGTGCTAAGTCCTGTTAATAAAAATAGGGTAAACAGCCAAATTCTAATTTTCATAAAATGTAATAATCAGTTTTTATACTTTTAATACTAATTTTGGAAATAATTTCACAACCAGCTTTGTGGATATATTTTAGTAAATACACAAATAAGAAATATATAACGCTTTTATTATCGTTTTATAATTTTAATTCTATAAATGTATATTATATAGCTTTAATGATAAAAATAGCCATATACTTCATAATGTTTATTTGTTATAAGCTATGTATTATTGATATTTTGTTACATATAATAATGTAAATTATAAATTAAGTTACAAAAGTATATATATATTTTGTAGTTGCTTTTATTGTTAATATTTTTTTTGTTTTTTTACCGTATTTATATCACTTAGTAGTGGTTTTATTATAGTAAATGGTGTATAATTCCTATGATATATAGGTATTATAAATAGATTTTGTTAAAATAGCAATAAAGGTATGATATTTGAAAAAAAGATATTTTTTTATCTTAATAATTATGTTTTTCTTAAAACTTTTATGTTAATAATTAGATAACATTTATGTTTTAAATTAATATCAATATGTTACAAAACGAGAAAAATAAAGGACATTTTATAAGGCAAACAGCTATAAAAATCCTTTATTTCTTATTTTAATATAAAAGAAATGTTTTAAGCAAGCAATTGCACTACATAATAAATAGCTGCTCCTAATATAGCACTAACAGGTATGGTTAATATCCAAGCGAATAATAAATTTTTCATTATTCCCCAACGTACGGCAGAAAGACGTTTTGTAGCTCCTACTCCCATTATTGACCCTGCTATGGTATGTGTGGTACTGACAGGTATGTGAAAATATTCTGTAATGTAAAGGGTAAGAGCACCTGCTGTTTCTGATATAAAACCTTCGTAAGGAGTAACCTTTGTTATTTTAGTACCCATAGTTTTTACTATACGCCATCCGCCTGACATTGTTCCGAGAGATATGGCAGCGAAGCAGGAGAATGCTACCCAGTCAGGAATATTCTCTACCGACTGTATTCCCATTCCTATTCCTAAAGGGTGTGCTGCTACCATAGCTGCAGCTATTATGCCCATAACCTTTTGCGAATCGTTCATGCCATGTCCTATACTAAATAATGCCGATGAAAGAAGTTGTAAATGCCTAAACCATACATTAGTTTTACTATGAGGGATATGCTTGCAACTGTAAGAAACGATTAACGAAAAAAAGAACGCTATAATCATACCTACCAAGGGAGCTAAAAAGATGAAAGCTGCTATTTTTAAAATAACTGATAGGTGTATAGCTGTAAGACCATTAGCCATGATAGCAGAACCAGCAAACCCTCCGATCAATGTGTGTGAAGAGGAAGAGGGTATTCCTTTCCACCATGTAAGAAGGTTCCATATTATAGCTCCTATAACACCAGCTAAGATGATGGGTAGGGTAATATAATGTTCGTAAACAGTTTTAGAAACAGTATTAGCAATACCAAACTCGCCAATGATATATTTAGATATGAAGAATGCAACAAAATTAAAGAATGCTGCCCAAATAACAGCTTGAAAAGGAGTTAGCACGCGAGTGGTAACAATGGTAGAAATGGAGTTAGCTGCATCATGAAAACCATTGATGTAATCGAATATTAACCCCAATATTATTATAGTAATTAAGAGAGTCATGGGTTATGCGTATTTTACGATGATAGTTTTTAAAATCTTGCCAACATGCTCTATAGCATCGGTAGTTCTCTCAAGTTCGCTTAAAACCTCTTTTGTCTTCATAAGTTCTATAGCATTGGTTTCTTTTTCAAATATTTCTCTTATAGCCATTTCGTATACCTCGTCAGCTTCATTTTCTAATTTATGAAGACTGTTTACTATCTCTTTTACATCTTTTTTATTATTACGAAGCGATGAAAGCATGTTAATACCATCGTCTACTGCTTTAGCTCCAGCAATAACAAGATCGCTTAACTTAATAATAGCAGGGTGTATTACGTGAGGATTATAAATAGCTATTCTCTTAGAAGAGCCGTTGATATAATCTATAACGTCATCTAAACGGTTTGATAGCTCTGAGATGTCTTCACGGTCAAATGGGGTTATAAACGAGGCTTCTAATGCTTCAAATATTTTATTAGCAAGTATATCAGCTTTGTGCTCTTTATCTTTTATTTTATGGAAGTAGTCTAAATGCTCTTCTTGAGTTTTTGTTTTTAAGGCTTCTCCTAAAAGAGATGATGCTTCTTTACTTATAGAACTAACTTGCTTTAAGAAATTAAAAAACTTAGGTTCTTTAGGAGTGAACCTGCTTAAAATAGAATTTTGCATATTGTATAATATATTGTTAAATCATTGTTTTATTATCTGCTGCAAAAATAAGGAAAGAGTGTTACATCTTTGTTACAAATTGTTTAACTATTCGTTAAATATAATTTGCTTCAATATCATGGAATATTATATAAGGTGTTGTGATTATTTAAGGTGTGAAGAGGTGGATTTTTTTTATTTTATAAAGGTGCTTTCCTCTTTTTCGTTTTTATAATATCTTTTTATATAAAACTTAAAAGCATGGAGGCTTTATCATAGTTACAATATTGTTATAACCCATTTTGCATAGCAGTAATATCTTAAGACACTTTAAACAGTAGTCTTTCGTAATATGATAAATTATCTTTAGATAAACGAAAGGATATATACATGAAAGAAAAATAGATTATTTTTACTTTGTTTTTAATTTATTTTTCTACTAAAAATAAATTATTTTTTAACTAAATGAAGTGTGTATAGTGTATATATAAGTGAACTTTAATATAAAAAAACTTGTTGTTTGCTCTTATTGTAAATACCCTTTTCCTAAGGGTATAGTTTTGTTATTATAAAGTTTTCTTTATAATAGTGTTTATTTAATAATACTCTTTTTTATCCATTTTCCTCTAAAGATGCGTATAAGAAAGAGTACGCCACGCAACGATAATTCTAATGCCATAGCAAACCAAACACCACGCAGACCATAGTGCGAAGATAGCCCATAAGCTACAGTAAGGCGTACTAACCACATGCAGCCAAGGTTGATAACAGAAGGTATAAACGTGTCTCCAGCACCAATGCAGGCACTATAGCCTACAATAGATGCACCAAAGAGAGGCTCTGCAAAGGCTTCTATGCGAAGTATAGAGGTACCCAATTCTCTTATTGCACCTACAGGAGAGAGCATATTAATCATTTCTGCTGCAAAAATATACATAATAATGCCCATTAGAGCCATTACTGCTATACCTAAAAACACGGTCATTCGTGCAAAGCTTTGGCATAGATCTTTGCGTTGTGCACCTACGCTTTGACCTACTAACGTAGTAGCTGCTTCGCCAATGCCATAACCGGGCATATAACAAAGGCTTTCTGCCGTGATGGCAAACGAATGGGCTGCTATAGAAATATTGCCTAAAGGAGCTACAATAGCCATCGATATAACTTGGGCACCGTTCATAAGTATATACTGAAGAGCCATAGGAGCACCTATTTTTATGCCATTACGTATATATGCCCATACCCAAACAAAACGGTTAGTATCAAGTTTCCATGCGAGGATAGGACTTTTATATATAGCATAATAGCATAGAGGTATAGCTGCAACGGCGAAGGATAATAGTGTACCCAAAGCAGCCCCTTCTACGCCTAACCCCAAACCAAACATGCTAAAACTATGACCTAAGAAAGTTATAACACGTGTAGGAAAGATAAAAAAGAAATTAAAAACGATATCAAATAAGCACATCATAATGGCAATAATACTTGCGTGATGCATGTCGCCAGATGATTTAAGCATGGCAGCTGACATGCTTTCTATCATGTGTATTGGTATTGCTATAGAAAAAATTAAGATGTAAACAGATGCATCTTTCTGAATATCTATACCTCCACCGAGCCATATTGGTAAGGATCTGGATATTAGAGCCATTATGGTAGCTAAAAGTATGCTCCAAAAAGCACCAAAGATATATCCGTGGCGCATTACAGAACGGGCATTAGCAAAGTCGTTAGCACCTATAAAATGAGCGGCTTGCACAGAAAAACCCATAGTAAACGCACCTACTAATGAGCCAAAAAGCCATGTTGCAGGCTCAACAAGACCTATAGACGCTGAGGCTCTTGCACCAAGAGACCCTACCATTGATGCATCAATGTAAAACATCATAACAGAGGTGATCTGTGCTAATATAGAGGGTATACTCAACTGAATAATCAGATTGAGCTTCTCAAGCGTTGTTAGCTCTTTTCTGTTACGTATTTTAGCTAATAGTATGTTAACCTTTTTATTACTGACTTTTAGCATTTACTTATATAAATCCAATTGTTACTAAAAAGGAATATTCCATGTAAGCTATAAAAAAATATCCAATGAAATTTGCATTTCAAAGAAAGGATAATAATTCCACTTATATAGGTATATTATAGTAAACGTTGAAATCTAAAAGAGTTTTGATGTGGCAGAATTATATTTATATGATTATTGCGTTTCTAATAACACCATGTTTCCTTTTTAGTATAGTTGCAATTAGAAAAAAGAAATATTTATAACACCTAATATTATGAAAAAAGAAAGGCTATCATTTTATTATATCTACAAGCGTAACATCGTAAATGAGTATAGAGTATGGTGGAATATTACCTTTATCCGTACTACCATAACCTAACTGATATGGTACATAAACGGTCCAGTGATCGCCTAAGTGCATATTTTGAAGAGCTGTAGCTAACCCATCTGTACAAGTTCTAACATAATTTTTAAAAGGAAGATCAAGCCTGTTATCAAACTTTTTTCCTGTCCAAGACTGCTCAAAGATAAGCCCACTTGTATATTTTACAGAGGGAATTATGCGTCCTTGACAGTGATAGCTGACAGAGTCTGTATAAATAGGACGTTGAGAAGCAGTTCCTGATTTCTTAACATTTACAATAATATAGTCAGTAGGGTTATAAGATAGAACTTTATCAGAAGCACTATGTTGCCCATCTTTTGAATAATTAAGAATCAATCGCCATGAGGTATCTCCTGCATCAATCTTTTTTTTAGTATCATTATATAGTTTAGTCCAATAAGTATCGTTCTTATGTTGCCAATTAGGGAACTCTTCTACGGTATTATCGGTCTGAGAACAAGCAGCAAAACATAATGCTGCAAACAATGCAGTAAGTAATGTAACGATGTTGAACCTAAAGTTATTGAAGTTTATTTTCATAAGTATAAAAGCAAAAAAAGGTCATCAGAGTTTTAGCTCTGATAACCTTTTTAATATTTATTTATTGTCAATGTCTATTTTCTTTAGTAAAGATGTTATAGAAACACGGTCTTCTATTATTTCGCGTAGTTTAGAAATAGGTACGCGTTCTTGTTCCATAGTGTCGCGATAACGTAAGGTAACAGTACCCTCGCTAAGCGTGTTACCGTCTACAGTAACGCAGAAAGGAGTACCTATAGCGTCTTGACGGCGATAACGCTTACCAATAGAGTCTTTAGCTTCCATGTGAGTAGTAAAGTGGAACTTTAGGTCGTTTACTATCTCTTGTGCTTTTTCAGGAAGCCCATCTTTGTTTACTAATGGTAATACAGCACATTTAATAGGTGCTAATGGTTCTGGCAATTTGAGCACAATACGTGAAGAGCCATTGTCTAATTTTTCTTCTTGGTAAGCATGGCACATTACAGAAAGGAACATTCTATCTACACCAATAGAGGTTTCTACTACATACGGAGTGTAGTTTTCGTTAAGCTCAGGATCGAAATATTTTATCTGACGTCCAGAGAATTTCTCGTGCTGTGAGAGGTCAAAGTTGGTACGTGAGTGGATACCTTCTATCTCTTTAAAACCAAAAGGCAAGTGAAACTCTATATCTGTAGCTGCATTTGCGTAATGTGCTAACTTGTCATGATCATGAAAACGATAATTTTCATCACCCATGCCTAAGCCTTCATGCCATGCTAAACGGTGGGCTTTCCAATATTCAAACCATTTCATCTCTGTGCCAGGCTGACAGAAAAACTGCATCTCCATTTGTTCAAATTCGCGCATTCGGAACACAAACTGGCGTGCAACAATCTCATTACGAAAAGCTTTACCTATCTGCGCTATACCAAAAGGTAACTTCATACGACCAGTTTTCTGCACGTTTAAGAAGTTGACAAAGATGCCCTGTGCTGTTTCTGGACGTAGATAAATCTTCTGACTACCTTCTGCTGTTGATCCCATCTCTGTAGAAAACATAAGGTTAAATTGTCTTACGTCGGTCCAGTTCTTAGTACCACTAATAGGATCTACTATGTTTTCATCGAGAATTATTTGTTTTAACATCTTAAGATTAGGATCCTGCATAGCTTCAGCGTATCGTGCATGCAGGTCATCTCGTTTCTTTTGATGCTCTAAAACTCGTGGATTAGTGGTGCGAAACTGCTCTTCATTAAAACTATCACCAAATTTTTTTGCAGCTTTTGCTATTTCCTTAGCAATCTTTTCATCATATTTAGCTATTTGGTCCTCTATTAATACATCTGCGCGATAACGTTTTTTAGAATCACGATTATCTATTAAAGGATCATTAAAAGCATCAACATGCCCACTTGCTTTCCATACAGTAGGATGCATAAATATAGCAGCGTCAATGCCTACTATGTTGCTATGTAATAACACCATAGATTGCCACCAATACTGTTTAATGTTGTTCTTTAGCTCAACACCATTCTGACCATAGTCATAAACAGCACCAAGCCCATCATATATATCACTACTTGGAAAAACAAAGCCATATTCTTTACAGTGGCTTACGATCTTTTTGAAAACATCATCTTGTGCCATAATTCGCTTTTTTATCTATATATTTTGCTACAAAGTTACTACTTTTTACCTACAATAAGATACAACAATATAATAAACTTTATTAGTAGATAGAATTAAACTTGTAAAAGTCTTGCTATAAAGCTAAAGGCAAAATACTAATAGATATAGTAAAAATGTGTGGTGAAAGATATTCTTTGTGGTGTTGTATATAATAAAAGTATATTTATTGTTTATACCTATTTATAATATTATCTTATGGTTGGATAATAAAGAAAACAAGGCAACCATTAACGGCTGCCTTGTTTTCTTTCAAAGTTATTTATATCTTATTTGTTAAGAGCATCAGTTAGCTCTGCTCCTGCCTTAAATTTAGCAACTTTTTTTGCTGCTATTTTTATTTTTTCCTTTGTAGAAGGATTGATGCCTTCGCGCTCTGGGCGTTCGTTAACAGAGAAAGTTCCAAAACCTACTAACTGTATCTTTTCACCTTCTACTAATGCGTTTTTGATAACTTCAGTAGTTGCATTTAGTGCTTTTTTTGCATCTGCTTTGCTTAAACCGCTATTAGCAGCGATCTGATCGATTAATTCTGATTTGTTCATAATTCTTTAATTTGTATTTGAGGATTAATTTATGATAAAAGATCTGCTTACATCTGCAAATATAAGGCAATCATTTTATAAATCAAATAAATTCTAAAGAAAAATGTAGAAAATTATGAAAAATAGGGGATATTAACCGCGTATCGTACTTTAAAACGCGTTTTTTTTGTATTTTTGTACGGTATTAGAGAGAGGTATTAAGAATTTAAAAAGATATATTTAGAATTAAAAAATAACACTGATGCGTAATATTCCGATAGTAACCAAAAATTTGCTTTTTATTAATGTCATAGTTTTCATTGCTACTTATGTATTTGAAAAAGTAGGTATAGACCTCACAAATATCTTTGGTTTACACTTTATTCTTGCTTCCGATTTTCATATATGGCAGTTTGTTACATATATGTTTATGCATGGAGGTTTTACCCATATTATAATAAATATGTTTATGCTATGGATGTTTGGTATGATAGTAGAGCGTGTTTGGGGAGCAAAGAAGTTTCTTTTTTACTATTTTGTATGTGGCATAGGGGCTGGTCTTTGTCAAGAGTTAGCACAGCTTGTTAGCTATTCTTTAGAAGGGTTGTCTGCTTATCAGTCGGTAGCAATGTATGGTAAAGCCATAACAATGAATGCTTATCTTAATATGTGGACTACAGTGGGTGCTTCTGGGGCTATTTATGCAGTATTATTAGCCTTTGGAATGTTATTCCCAGATCAGCGAATGTTTATTATTCCTATACCTATTCCTATAAAAGCTAAATGGATAATATTAGGCTCTGTGTTAATGGAACTATTTTCCGCTATTGGGACGAGCAATGATGGAGTGGCTCATCTGGCACATTTGGGAGGAATGTTATTCGGATTTATTCTTATAAAATATTGGAAAAAACATCCATATGGTGGTTATAATAATTTCAGTTCTAATAAAGATGGCGATTTTTTCAGTAAAATAAAAAATAGCTGGAGGCAACATAATAATGATGCTTATCAGCATAGTGAGGAAGTAAATACTGATAATTGGAGTTTTGATAAGCCACAAGATGCACAGCCGCAAGAGAGTGATTGGGATTATAATGCTCGTAAAAAGCAGGAGCAAGAGAGGATAGACCGCATACTTGACAAGGTGCGTAAGAATGGTTATGATAGTTTAACAGCAGACGAAAAGCAGCAGTTATTTGATAGTAGTAAGCATTAATAATGTAAATATAAATAAATAAGGTAGTCTTGTGATGGGAAAGTTTTTTAAAAAACTTGCATTTAGAATACTTGTTGTTTTAAATATTTTTTCAATTATTTTATTACTATTTATTGGGTATAGTGGTATTGTAAATCCTGCAAAACATCCTGTTTGGGCTACAATAGGAATGTGGTTTCCTTTAATGCTAATAGTAAATATAGCATTTTTAGTGCTTTGGGTGTTTATTAAAAAAAAGGTATTATGGTTACCTATCTTAGGACTTTTTTTAGCTTACTTTCCTATTCGTGCTTATATACCTTTTAATTTACCAAAGGACAAGCCACACGGAACTATTAAAATATTGTCTTATAACGTGTTTCTCTTTGATACATGGGACGATGTGTCGGGACAAATTAATCCTATCGTAAAATATATCGTTAGAAGTAAAGCTGATATAGTGTGTTTGCAGGAAGCAACACTATATACGCCAAAAGCTGCTAAGATAATGCGATATTTAAAAAAGAGTTATCCTTATATTGATAATATAAAGAAAAAAACGGGTACGGACGATTTAATGCTATTAAGTAAATTCCCTATTTTACATAGAGAAATAATACCTTACCCCTCAAAATCTAATATGAGTGTGGCATATTATATTAATATAAACGGTACAAAAACTTTACTTGTAAATAATCATTTTGAGAGCTATGGTTTAAGTTCCAATGATAAAGCAGACTTTAATAATATTATAACGGGTAATGTAATTGGCAGAGATAGGATTAATAAGTTTGTTTCTTTGGTGGATAAAATAGGAAACACAATGGCTCGTAGAGCTCCCCAAGCAGATGCTGTTGCTACTTTTGTTAAGAAGCATTTAGATAAAAATATACCAGTAATTCTTTGTGGTGATTTTAATGATAATCCTATAAGTTATAGCTATTATACTATAAGTAAGGTGTTGAATGATAGTTATAAGAGTAGTGGGAATGGTATAGGATGGACTTATAATGAGAATAGAATGTATTTTCGGATAGATCATATTTTTGCTTCTAACGAGTTTGAACCATATGGGGCGAAGGTAGATAAATCAATAAAAAATTCGGATCATTACCCTATTTATTGTTGGTTGAAATATTATCCAAAGCCTTAAAAACAATGATTTATATATAATTAATTTCTCATAATGTGAAAAAATCATTATCTTTGCACACCTTATATTATATAGTAAATTATAATTAAATCAAATAAATAAAATGCAAAACAAAGGATTAGTCATTTGCGTAGCCGTATTATTAACGCTTGCAAGTATCTTTTACCTGTCTTTTTCTGTAGCTACAAGCTACTATGATAGTCAGGCTGCAAAGATTAAAGACCCTATAGCGCGTCAGGATTATAAAGATTCTGTGAAATATCTGGGTATTTATTCTTATCAGAAATGCCTTGAAACTCAGATTGGTTTAGGTCTTGATTTAAAGGGTGGTATGAATGTTGTGCTGGAAATTTCAGTACCTGATGTTGTTGATATGTTGGCAGATCATAAGACAGATGCTGCTTATGTTAAGTCGCTTAATGAAGCTAAAGCAGAAGAAGCTTCAGGTCAGGGAGATTTTATTCCGCTATTTGTTAAGGCTTATCAGAAGAATGCTCCAGGGCATAAACTTGCAGAAGTTTTCGCCACTCAGCAATTAAAAGGCAAAGTAACTACACAAAGTACAGATAAAGAGGTTATAGAAGCTTTGCGTGAGGAGGTGAAATCTGCTATTGACAATTCATATAATGTGGTTCGTAACCGTATAGACCAATATGGAGTAGTACAGCCTAATATCCAGAAATTAGAAGGTCAAGAAGGTAGATTGATGGTGGAAATGCCTGGTATTCGTGAGCCTGAGCGTATGCGTAGGTTATTACAAGGATCTGCTAATTTGGAGTTTTGGGAAACATATAACAATCAAGAGATAGCTCCTTATTTACAACAGCTTGATCAACGTCTTGCTAATGCAAGTACAAAAGCGGATACTACTAAGGCTGGTTCTGCTAAGACAGGTTCTGCATCTGTTAAGAAATTATCTTTAAATGCTGCTAAGAAGGCTTTTGGAAAGGTTGTTGATAATGGTAAAAACGATGCAGGAGCAGAGTTGTTAAAGAAGCAACACCCTTTATTATCAAGGCTACAAATGGTTCCCGGTGAGGCTTTAAGCCTTGTGGGGTATTGTAATGTGCGTGATACGGCTGCTGTTAATAGACTTATTCATAGCCATATAGCTAAACAGGTGCTACCTGCTAATTTGAAGCTTTTGTGGAGTGCTAAGCCTGCAGATCATATTCAAGTAAAGAATATGTATGAGCTTCATGCTTTAAAGGTTACCACTTCTGATGGGCGTGCTCCTTTAGAGGGTGATGTAATTACTGATGCTAAAGATCAGTTTGACCAGTATGGCAAGCCAGAGGTTAGTATGAGCATGAATTCAGAAGGTGCACATGAATGGGCAGCATTGACTAAGGCTAATGTAGGTAAAGCTATAGCCATAGTATTAGATGGTGTAGTATATACTTCTCCACGTATTAATGGAGAAATAGATGGTGGACAATCGTCTATTACAGGTTCTTTTACAGTGGCAGATACAAAAGATTTATCTAATACCTTAAAGTCTGGTCGTATGCCAGCTCCAGCAAAGATTGTTCAAGAAGAGGTAGTAGGACCAACTCTTGGAGCTCAATCTATTCAGCAAGGTCTTATTTCGTTTGCTATAGCCTTTGTTTTGTTAATGTTCTATATTATAGCTATGTATGGCTTTATTCCAGGAATGTTAGCAAATTTAGCATTATTGGTTAATCTATTCTTCACACTTGGTATTTTGGCATCTTTCCAATCGGCACTTACTATGCCAGGTATTGCTGGTATTGTGCTTACATTGGGTACGGCAGTTGATGCTAACGTTCTTATCTACGAGCGTATAAAAGAAGAGTTACGCTTAGGGAAGAGTATGAAACAAGCATTACATGAGGGCTATAAGAATGCCTTTTCTGCCATATTCGATTCTAACCTTACGTCATTGATAACAGGTATTATTCTTCTTGTAACGGGAACAGGTCCTATTAGAGGTTTCGCTACAACATTGATAATAGGTCTTATAATATCATTCTTTACAGCAGTGTTCTTAACTCGTTTAGTTTTTGAAAATAGGGTAAATAATGATAAGTGGCGTCATCTTACATTTAGTACGGGTATAAGCAGGAATATGTTTAGAAATTCCACCTATGCCTTTATGAAGATGCATAAGAAGAGTTTTACAGTTTGGATTATAGCTGCGATAATATGTATAGTTAGTTTTTATGTTCGTGGCCTAAGTCGTGGTATAGAGTTTACTGGCGGTCGTAACTATGTAATTACGTTGTCTAAGCCTGTACAGGTAGAAGATATTCGTAAAGTATTTAATAATGCATTTGTAAATACAGATGGAGTTAATAAGGGAAAAGTAGCTAACACAAGTGTTATAGCAATAGGTACAGATGGAAAAACGATTCGTGTATCAACAAACTGGAACATTGATTCTCGTGCAAACGATGATGATTTAGCAGAAACTATTCTTTATAATACTTTAAAGAAGTATAACTATGTTACGCAGTCGAGTGTAGCTAAATTTAAGAATCCTGATATACGCGAGGGTGGATCTATAATACAGAGTTCCAAGGTGGGTCCTTCTATTGCTAAGAATATTACTTTTAATGCTTTCGTAAGTGTAGGTTTGGCAATAGTATTTATCTTCTTGTATATATTACTTCGTTTCCGAAACATAGGCTTCTCGGTAGGTTCTATAGTAGGTTTGGTATTGGATACTACTATTGTAATAGGTATTTTCTCGTTATGTCATGGTTGGATAGGTTTTTCTCTTGAAATAGATCAGACTTTTATAGGTGCTATTTTAACAGTAATAGGTTATGACATTAATGATACAGTGGTGGTATTTGACCGAATACGTGAGAATATGGCAAAGCATAAATCAACGTTGGCAAAGTATGGTATTCAGAAGTTATTTAATGAATCTATAAATGAAACATTATCTCGAACCATAAATACATCAGTCAGCACATTGATAGTATTGGTTGCTATCTTTATTCTTGGTGGAGATAGTACACGTAGCTTCTCTTTTGCAATGATTATAGGTATAGTCATAGGTACTTTATCTTCTATATTTATAGCATCTCCTATAGCTTATTTGGTTATGGGGCATAAGATAGATAATAGTAAGGAGAAGGTTGATGCGTTATCACATGTATAATTTTCAGAAATTATTTAATAAGAAATAATTAGATAGAAAAAGTTTAAGTGGGGTTGCTTATTTTTTAAGTAAGCCCACTTTTTTATTTGCATAAGTCATTAGTATTATCTAAAGAGGAAGTACTTAATAAGTTATAGTAGTATGAATTATATATTAAAAAGGCAAGAGTTATTATATAACTAAAGGTGGCTTATGTAGGAAAGGTTGTGCTATTTTAAAGTGTTAATATATATAGAATGGTACAAAAAAGAGGAACTGTCTTATATATGGTATAACATGTATGCAGGTGTGGAAGTATGTAAATATAAAAATTTGGTAAAGCTGTTGATGTAGGATTATTTTTATATTTATTAAATTAAAAAGTAATAGTCATATTTGCGAAAATAAAAGAATATGATTAATTTCGCAGTTTTAATTCCTTTAAAAGAGGATTCTTTATTATAGGATAAATAAGTTTTTAAAAATATAAAGGTTGTATGCAATTTACTATTTCACATCTTGATATAGGCTATCAAAGACATTATAATATAATATCTGATATTAATATTGAGATAAATAGTGGCAAATTGACTTGCTTGATAGGTGCTAATGGAGTAGGTAAGTCTACCTTTTTAAAAACTCTTTCAGGCTTTTTGCCAAAGCTAAAGGGTGATATTTTTATTAATAATATTAGTTTATCGGCATTGTCTCATAGGGAATTAGCACATAAAATAAGTGTAGTACTTACCACAAAGCCAGATGTTCAGAATGTAACAGTGGAAGAGGTGATAGGTATGGGCAGATCTCCTTATACAGGTTTTTGGGGGATATTATGTAAGGAAGATAAACAGGTAATAGAAGATTCGATTAATAGAGTAGGTATAAACAGTTTAAAGGGCAGGTTGATAAATACTTTATCAGATGGAGAGATGCAAAAGGTAATGATAGCAAAAGCATTAGCACAGGAAACTCCTATTATTCTTTTAGATGAGCCTACTGCTTTTCTTGATTTTCCTTCAAAGGTAGATTGTTATAAGTTACTTACCAAAGTAGCACATAAGTTGGATAAGATAATATTGCTTTCTACTCATGATATAGATCTTGCTACACACTTTGCTGATATAATATTATATGTATCAAAGACAGGAATAAGAACTGTATCAAGAAAGGAAACTCAAGATTATGTTAAGAACTTACTTGTTTAATGAAGAAAATAGACGTGCATTAAAATAAAAATAGATAGTAAAAAGAACAATAAAAACAAAGAAGATGAAAAATAAAAGATTACAAATAGCCTTCATAATAGGTCTTATGCTGGTGTTGGTGAGTTGTGGTACAAAACAAAAAGTTATTACTACAAGTGTCAAGGATATACCCCATGATACAGTGGAGAGTGTACTTCCTATTAGTGATGTAATATCTGTAGCAGAAGCTGTAGAGATGTATGAAACGCCTAACCTCATACCTGTTATAACAAAGAAGTATGGATATAAGCTAAAGAAAGGGTATGAGGTATATCGTTTAGACAATTTTTCTAAGATGTATTATAAGAATTGTGTACTTTCTAAACTACTTACCAAGACTGCTTATGCCGATTATCCTAAACCTTTAGCTAAAGGTGTGTCGAGTTATATAGCATTTAAAGATGGTGCTATGATTATAGCTGTATTTAACCTACCTGCTTATAACAATCTTGTGGCACAAGTAAAAGCTAATGGTTTTGTGCTTGATATGCAAGGCAGTGAAGATATTTATAAGAAAGGTGAGCGTACTATAGCTTGCTATCAGGCAGGTAAAAGTATTAGAATACAATAAGCTTTGCTATTTATTTAAATTGAAGTAACTTTGCAATAGAAACAATAGTAAACCATATATGGAAGAAAAGAAATTTAAACGTACCACTGTTACAGCCGCATTGCCTTATGCTAATGGTGGTGTTCATATCGGTCATCTTGCTGGTGTATATGTTCCTTCAGACATTTATGTGCGTTATCTTCGTCTTAAAAAGCAAGAAGTAATTTTTATAGGTGGATCTGATGAGCATGGAGTGCCTATTACTATTCGTGCAAGAAAGGAAGGTATAACCCCTCAAGATGTGTGCGATAGATACCATAAGATGATAAAAGATTCATTTAATGAGTTTGGTATTTCATTTGATGTATATAGCCGTACTACAAGCAATGTTCATAATAAGTTTGCAAGCGATTTCTTTAAAAAGCTTTATGAGGACGGTAAGCTGATAGAAAAAGAAGGTGAGCAGCTATACGATGAAAGTGCAAAACAGTTTTTGGCTGATAGATATGTGATGGGCGAATGCCCACATTGTGGTAATCCTAATGCATATGGAGATCAGTGCGAGAAGTGTGGTTCGGATCTTAGTCCTTTGGAATTGAAGAATCCTCGTTCTACAATATCTGGCTCGAAGCCTGTGTTGAAGAATACAAAAAACTGGTATTTACCACTAAATAATTATCAGGAGTGGCTCAAAGAATGGATATTAAAAGAGCATAAGGAGTGGCGTTCTAATGTATATGGTCAGTGTAAGAGTTGGCTGGATATGGATTTGCAGCCACGTGCGATGACGCGCGATTTAGACTGGGGTATACCTGTGCCTGTAAAGGGGGCAGAGGGTAAGGTGCTCTACGTTTGGTTTGATGCTCCCATAGGTTATATTTCTAACACTAAAAAGCTGTGCGATAAAGAGCCAGAGCGATTTGGAAATTGGGAAAAGTGGTGGAAAGATCCTGAAACACGTTTGATACATTTTATAGGAAAAGATAATATTGTGTTCCATTGCATAATTTTTCCTATAATGTTAAAGGCACATGGTGGATATATTTTACCAGATAACGTACCTGCTAATGAGTTTTTAAATCTTGAGAATGACAAAATATCTACCAGCAAAAATTGGGCTGTTTGGTTACATGAGTATTTAGTTGATTTTCCGGGTAAGCAAGATGTCTTACGTTATGTATTAACAGCTAACGCACCAGAGACAAAGGATAATAACTTCACATGGAAGGATTTTCAGGAACGTAACAACTCGGAACTGGTGTCTATTTATGGGAATTTCGTTAATCGTGCTTTACAATTAACCAAAAAGTATTGGAACGGTATAGTGCCTCCTTGTGGCGAATTAAAGGATATAGATAAGCAGGTTATTGCCGAATTTAAAGATGTAAAGGAAAAGGTAGAGGCATCTTTAGACGCATTTAAGTTTCGTGAAGCACAAAAAGAGGCAATGAACTTAGCCCGAATAGGTAATCGTTATATAACAGAATGTGAGCCTTGGAAAGTGTGGAAGACCGATCCTAAGCGAGTGGAAACGGTATTGAATATTTCACTGCAATTGGTTGCTAATCTAAGTATAGCCTTCGAACCTTTCTTGCCATTTAGTTCTGCAGAGCTACGTAAGCTTATTAATATGACAACATACGACTGGAGCGAGTTAGGTTCTACCGATCTTCTTAAAGCAGGTCATCAGTTAGCAGAGCCGCATTTGCTCTTCGAAAAGATAGAAGATGATGTTATAGAGGCACAGCTTAAGAAGCTCGAAGCTACAAAAAAGGCAAACGAAGAAGCTAATAGTAAAGCTGCACCAATTAAGGAAAGTGTTTTGTTTGATGAGTTTGAGAAGCTCGATATTCGTGTAGGACACATTGTTAATTGCGAAAAAGTAAAAAAAAGCAAGAAACTATTAAAGTTCAGCATTGATGATGGCTCTGGTACGGAACGTACTATCCTTAGTGGTATAGCTGCTTATTATGAGCCAGAACAGCTTATAGGTAAAGATGTTTTGTTTGTAGCTAATTTTCCTCCACGTAAGATGATGGGCATAGAGAGTCAGGGTATGATACTTTCTGCGGTCAATTTTGATGGTTCGCTTGCTGTAACTACTACACTTAGCAAGGTAAAACCAGGTAGCCAAGTGGGGTAATTGTAACATTGTATGTTTTAATATAGATATGGCGCACCTAATAGATAAGGTGCGTCATATTTTATTGTACGCTCGGCATGAGCATTTTCTAACGGGTGGAAGTCCCGAGTAAGCCCTAATAGCGGGAATTACATAG
>NZ_JBWPJP010000020.1:0-45339 GCF_056583855.1 Prevotella sp. C0209C1
CTTGGCTATGTAATTCCCGCTATTAGGGCTTACTCGGGACTTCCACCCGTTAGAAAATGCTCATGCCGAGCGTACACCAATATAAAGAAAGTGCATTGCTAAAGTTGCAATACACTCTCTTTTTATTTATATTTTATAACAAGAACTTATTTCTTGAAAAAATCTTTCACAGCCTCATTAGGAACCATCTGTTCATCAAAAACATAAGCACCTGTTTTTGGGCTTTTAACCATCTTAATTACTTTTGTATATGCGCGACCATCCGAAGAACCTTCATGGAGGGTAGCAACCGCTTTCTTTGCCATTGTCTGCTTATTTTACTATTAACTTAATACTTTTTTACAGAACCGCCTACTTAATTTCCTTATGAAGAGTCATCTTCTTTAAAATAGGATTATACTTTTTAAGCTCTAAACGTTCTGGAGTATTTTTACGATTTTTAGTAGTAACGTAACGACTTGTACCAGCCATTCCGCTCTCTTTCATTTCTGTACATTCCAAGATTACTTGGACTCTATTACCTTTAGCTTTCTTTGCCATTATATTAGTCTCCTATAACCTTAATTTCTTTCCAGTCAACGAAACCCTTAGCTACAGCTTTTTTTAGAGCAGCGTCAAGACCTACCTTATTTATTAAACGAAGACCAGCCGCACTAATCTTCAAAGAAATCCAGCAATCCTCTTCTACATAGTAGAATTTCTTACTGAATAGGTTGACATCAAAACTACGCTTTGTGCGATGCTTTGAGTGAGACACATTATTACCTATTTGTGCCTTCTTACCTGTAATCTGACAAATCTTAGACATTTCTATCTTTAGTTTTGTAATTCGTTAATTGATACCTATTCCAAACAGTGTGCAAAATTACAAAAAAATATTCATATATACAAAGGTATATTTCCTTTTAATTATACTTATTAAGATTTTTTGTCTTTATTCTTCTCTAATTTCTTTTTCCTGTAAAAATTCTAACATCAAACGCATTGATTTATTTGTAGCTATAGCTAAATTAATATCACGTCCAAAATCTTCTTCTAATTTAAATGTACGAATATCATTTTTACTTCCATATGCTATCCATATAGTACCTACAGGAATAGTCAAAGAACCTCCTCCAGGCCCTGCTATACCTGTTGATGCTATTGCAAAATTAACATCTAAAGCCTCTATCACTCCTAATGCCATTTGTTTTGCAACTTCCTCACAAACAGCAGTTTGTTCATCTATAACATCATGAGAAACATTCAGAAGTAATTCTTTTACCTCATTAGTATATGCTATTATAGAACCTTTAAAGTAATCAGATGCCCCTGGAATAGCTATCATTGCTTCACTAATTCTACCACCTGTACAACTTTCTGCTGCTCCTATTGTCAGCCCCGACGAATAGAGCAGATCACCTATTTGACGAGATATAACTTTACTTTCAAAATCCATATTTTCAAAAATATAAAATTAAAACAAGATTCTATTACTCCTATATAAAACCTACTTGTTTCAAAAATATTTGTTTATATAATAAAAAACTTTTTATTCAAACGTAACCTTGCTAAATGCTGGAATATCTATTGAGGCAAACTTTTTATCTCTATATTTAAATACACCCACCATTGCTATCATAGCAGCATTATCTGTGGTATAACTAAATTTAGGAATATAAGTTATCCAACCATACTTTTTAGCATGTTCCCCAAAAGCATTACGCAAACCGTTATTAGCTGACACACCACCAGCAACTGCAACATGCTTTATGCCAGTATCTTTAACTGCTCTACGCAATTTTTTCATTAGAATATCTACGATAGTATGCTCCAAACTTGCTGCTATGTCTTCTTTATGATGATCTATGAAATCAGGATCTTCTTTTATCCACTTACGCATACTATAAAGAAAAGATGTTTTCAAACCCGAAAACGAATAATCATATCCAGTAACATTAGGCTCTGCAAACTTATAAGTTAGCGGGTCTCCTTTACGAGCTAATTTATCTATAATAGGACCACCAGGATAACCAAGCCCCATTACCTTTGAACATTTATCAATAGCCTCTCCTGCAGCGTCATCTATAGTCTGCCCCAACACTTCCATGTCATTATAAGCATTTACCTTTACTATCTGCGAATTTCCTCCAGATACTAAAAGGCATATAAAAGGGAAAGGAGGCTGATTATTATCTTCCTCATTTTCTTTTATAAAATGCGCCATTACATGACCTTGTAAATGATTAACCTCTATCAAAGGTATTCCTAATGACCTTGCAAATCCTTTAGCAAAACTTACACCTACCAATAAGCTTCCCATCAAACCTGGCCCTCGAGTAAAAGCAATGGCAGATAATTGCTTCTTAGTAATACCTGCACGCTTAATTGCTTGATCTACTACTGGCACTATATTCTGTTGGTGCGCTCTTGAGGCAAGCTCTGGAACTACCCCTCCATAATCTTTATGCACTTGTTGTGATGCTGTTACATTACTACAAATAACTTCATTATGTAAAACTGCTGCACTTGTATCATCACAACTACTTTCTATAGCTAATATATAAATATCATCGTTATCCATTTCAATAAAACTATTTAAAGTTTATCATAAGATAAAACTCCTTAATTTATACTTAATATGTAAGAATTTCCAAGCCGTTTTCTGTCATTAAAAAAGTATGCTCCCATTGTGCTGATGGCTTTTCATCACCTGTAATAATTTCCCAACCATAAGGATCATCAGCATCAAGAAACACTTTCCATGTTCCCATATTTATCATAGGCTCTATGGTAAATACCATTCCCGGAACTAATACCATACCAGTACCACGATGACCAAAATGTAACACCTCTGGCTCTGTATGAAATTCTAATCCAACACCATGCCCACATAAATCACGCACAACACCATAGCCATACTTTTCTGCATGCTTTTGAATAGCTGCGCCTATATCACCTACAAAGCCATAAGGCTTAGCTGCTGCAGCACCTATATCAAGACATTCTTTCGTTACACGCACAAGTTGCTCTTTTTCCGGAGTAGTCTTTCCACCTACTATAAACATACGACTAGCATCAGCATAGTAACCATCTACAATTACTGTCATATCTACATTTATAATATCACCCTCCACTAATATATCTTCTTTCTTTGGTATGCCATGACATACCACCTCGTTAATACTTGTGCAGACACTTTTAGGGAATCCTTCATAACCAAGAGTTGCTGATATTGCATTATGATCCTTACAATACTGCGCACATATATCGTCAATATTCTGTGTACTTATACCAGGTTTTATAGCTGCTTCACAAGCATCTAAACAACCTGTATTCACTACACCTGCACGACGAATACCTTCTATCTCTTCTGGAGTTCTAATCAAATTACGAGTAGGTACTAACTTTCCTCTTTTTTCTAACTCCATTATTTTTAGATCCATTTCTGTTGGCTTTTGACCTGATAGGCAATGCCATCTCTTCTTTTTTAATTGCATAACATCTTTTTATTTAAGAGCAGAGGGAACTAAATATTGAGAGTCCTTACTTATAACTATTTTCTTACCATCATAATAACATGAACTTCCAACTTATCAACAATTCCTCCTCCTTTTTTGTTAATAGCGCTTACGCACTCTGTCCATTTCTCTTTTATCTTCTTTCGCCTTTAAAACTTGACGTTTATCATATTCTTTCTTACCTTTTGCCAGTGCAATTTTTATTTTTGCACGCCCATTATCATCTATAAATACAAGTGTTGGAATAATGGTGTAGCCAGGTGCCTGCGAGTCAGATTCTAAAGCCCTAATTTCTTTTTTGTTCAATAATAATTTCCTCGAACGTTTAGCTTCATGATTAGCATACGACCCATAAAAATAAGGCGAGATGTTCATACCTTGTACCCACATCTCACCTTTATTTATAACGCAAAAAGCATCCACTAATGAAGCCTTACCCGCCCGAATAGATTTTATCTCCGTACCCGTAAGCACTATTCCAGCAGTATATGTATCTACAAAGAAATATTCAAAAGAAGCTTTCTTGTTACGAATCTGCACTGATACCTTACGCTTTTTTGTTTGCTTTTCGTTATTCATCTTTTTCTATTTTTGCAAATTCATAAATATGGTCATCTATATAAGCTGCAACACACTCCATCCAATGCTCCTCGTTTATAACAAACTCATCATCAAACTCATCAAACTCTGGCATTTGTTCAAACAGAGCCATAAAGTCATTATCACTCATTTCACGCTCTATCTGTTCATGATATTTGTCATAAAACTTTTTAGCATGCTTTATATGAGTATATAAATCCCTTATGCCCCAATTACGCATAGCTACAGCAAACGGATTGCGAAAAATAAAAGCTCCGAAACCATTATAGATCAACTGAACATATCCTCCAACAGAGACTTCTTTATGCAAATAATCCCAAGCTAATAATGTTACTTGATCAGAATTCAACTGCATCATAGCTTCTTTTGTCAGCTCTCCTCCAATGGCTTCCTTTATACTTTTCACAAATACTGCAACAAAGGCATCTACACCTTCATTTACAGCCTTCTTTATATCTGCTTCTTTAACCTTAACTTCTATCATATTCAATGCAAAGATAATTAATAAAATCGAAAAAATATATTAATTATTAGGCATTAAACTCTATTTTAAACTATTAACGTTCCTTTTTGTTTTTTTTTACTTTAAGTGCAAAATTATAATTTAATAAACCCTCACATAGCTATATTACCTATTTTTTACATATTTATCATAATCTTTATCTGCTATGATTCGTTTTCTTGCAACATAACTTGGACTTATCAAATCCCTATCTGCTTTATACCATTTTGTTTTCATTCCTACTATATGGAATAGAATCTGACAAACATTATCTGTCATAAAAGGTTTATCCTTTGAAGCTCGTATTTCTTTAACTAATTTAGGATATTTTTTCTTAAATGAATTTGAATACCATATAACAAAAGGCACCTCGTATTGATATTTCAATAAATTAGGAGTAACGCCGCTACCTCCTGCATTTCTTCCTTTTGAATCCCTGTAATCGTATATTTCTTCTCCGTGATCTGAGAAATAAATCATAATCGTATTTTTATTAGCATATTTTTCTGCTATCTTCTTAATAACATAATCATTATAAAAAGTAGCATTATCATATTCTGCAATATCTTGCTTTTTATCTTTTGTCAAATAGCTTTCACTACGCTTTATATCTTTATAAGAAAACTTTGAAAACTTTTTGCCATGTGGGTACCTTTCACTTGCATCAATATGTTGCCCAAACAAATGAAAAATAATAAGATTTTTCTTTCCCATCATGCTTTCTCCTTTTTTAAAGAAATCATTAACCAAGTCTTCATCATATAAAAAACTTTTATCAAATGCGTATGTATATGCATACTTTTGCAACTCTCTATTATACATAAACGAATTAACAGAAAAAGTAAAAAAAGCATTTTTCAAAAAATCTCTTTGGATGTCCCACATCAAGACCTTATAACCTGCCTTCTTAAATAGAATAGGAAAATAGGGCGTTTGATACCATTCTTCGCCATCACTCAAACTATTACAACAAAATGTGTTTTTCTCCACCAGTGTTGTAGAATTAAATGGAGCCACAACATCACTGAAAGCCACAAGATTGCCTTTATGCTCTTCTGTATCCATAAAAGGAGTAGTTTTTTTCTTATATCCATAAAGAGATGCATGCGACTTTATAAAAGATTCTCCAAGTACATAAATAATATTTATAGAATCGTTTACTTCATCAGTTACTGGCTGACGATAAATATCTTTGGCTAAATTTACTGCTATTTTTATTTCATTTTTAGTGGCTTCTAAAGCATGAATAGAATAAGCAGTCGATGTAAACGAATCCATTGGAAATGGAATGTTTTCTATTACCCAACTTTCTAAATCTGCATAAGTTTGACATTTATACAACGTATAATATAGTTTGGAGCTGAATATTCCTGCTATAAGCAAAAACACAGAAATAATACCAAATATAAATACCAAAAACTTTCTTTTTAACCATTTCTTTTCTCTTATCTTTTTCCATAGTCTTTCAAAAAACACAATTATAGTTATTAATACTATAACAGACACATAAGTTATTATAGCTCCTTTGGAAAAAACAAAAGCACTAAAAAACTCAGAAGACTCTCTTCCATTAGTTTCTACAATAAGCTGAACTATAAGCGGAGATATTGAAGTTCCAAAAACCAACCAAAGGAACATATATACAGCAAAAAAGAATACAGTTATAAAATAAAAGATGGTTTTTAAAAAAATATTTTTCCTCGTTATACAAGAAAAAATAACAGAAAGTAAAAAAGAGATGCTATAATATTTTAAATTACAACCCCCATAGTTAAAGATAGAATCTTTTAATGTATTAAGACACATACAAAAAACAAAGATCACTATAAAGGGAAGCTCTTCAAGAATAAAGTTTCCTACTTTTAAAAAAGAATGTAACAACTTTTCTTTCATTTGTTATAAATTTTAAAAAGAGCATACCTTGCTCTTTCTTTTATATTAGCAAGATATGCTTTAGTTAGTAAAATATTTGAAATTATTCTTCTTTATCGTATTCTAAATGGAAATTAATAACAGTCTCTATACCTTTTTTCCAAAGAGCTATTGGCATATTTTCGTTTGGAGAATGGATAGCATTAGACTCTAATCCAAAGCCCATTAAAATGCTTTTAGTACCAAGAGTTTTTTCAAAAGTAGAGATAATAGGAATACTTCCACCAATACGAACAGGCAAAGGACGTTTTCCAAAAACTTTTTCAAAACCTCTTTCTGCTGCTTTATATGCAGGAATATCAATAGGACAAACATATCCATACCCCCCATGTAACATCTTTACTTTTACATGAACAGTCTTAGGAGCCACTTTATTAAAATAATCTACTACTAATTGCCCTATCTTTTTATAATCTTGCTTTGGCACAAGACGTGAAGAAATTTTCGCATATGCTTTTGAAGGAATTACAGTTTTTGCACCTTCGCCTTGATAACCGCTCCAAAGACCACATACATCAAATGAAGGACGATAGCCTGTACGCTCTATAGTGCTATATCCTTCTTCACCAAAAATATCCTTAACGCCAATAGATTTCTTATATTTCTCCTCATCAAAAGGTATAGATGCTACAAGACTGCGCTCTTCTTCTGAAGCCTCTTCTACGTCATCATAAAAACCAGGGAAACGTATTTTTCCATCAGGGCCAGTAACATCGCCTATTAGTTTACAAAGAACATTTGCAGGATTAGCCACAGCACCTCCAAAGGTTCCTGAATGAAGATCATGATCAGGACCTGTTACTTCTATTTGCCAATAAGACAAGCCACGCAAACCAGTCGTTATAGAAGGAACGTCAGCACCTATTAAGGTTGTATCTGAAACAAGAATAATGTCACATTTCAATAACTCTTTATGCTCTTCTATAAAAGGTCCAAGACTGGCAGAACCTATTTCCTCTTCCCCTTCAAAGATAAATTTCATGTTATGTTTCAACAAATCATGCTTGTTGAGATATTCAAAAGCCTTAGCCTGGATAAAAGACTGCCCTTTATCATCATCTGCACCACGCGCCCAAATATGACCATCTTTAATAACTGGCTCAAAAGGCTCTGTTCTCCAAAGCTCAAAAGGCTCTGCTGGCATTACATCATAATGACCATAAACTAATATCGTTTTAGCTTCAGGATCTACTATCCTCTCTGCGTAAACCATCGGATTACCTTTTGAAGGCATAACCTCCGCCTTATCTACACCTGCTTCTAAAAGCAGCTCTTTCCAACGGTTAGCACATTTTACCATATCCTCTTTATGAGCAGGCTGCGCACTTACACTTGGAATACGAATAAGACTGAATAGCTCTTCAAGCATTCTTGCCTCATTCTCTTCTATATATCTTTTTACCATATAGCTATTACTTTAGATTGCTTCTTTTTAAGGATAATACACTAACTTATAATATATCTATTTGCAAATATACTACTTTTCACCTTAATATCAATATAAAGTTGCTATAACTTTTACATCTTACTTACAATACTTCGCAACATTTTCTGCCACATCTACTGCTTGCTTTATTCTATCCCCCATGCCTATTCCGTCTTTTAGGTTTCCTGCTATATGTAAACCTTTGTATTTATACTGAAGAGCATCAATGGTAGACAAACGAGCATCCGTAGATAGCGTATACTGAGGAATGGCATGCTTATGACGATAAATACGAATTACATCAGCAGAAGTACCCTCAGGATAACCTAACATGACGTGAAGCGAATTGTTTACTAACTCTTCCAGCTGAGCATCAGTCTTATCAAGATATTCCGGATGTATAGCACCACCTATAAAAAAAGCGTATGTAGCTCCACCTTTTGGCGAACGATTACTAAAACATGCTGAAGGCATAAGAATACCCAATACATCTTTTTTCTCACAAGAAGGGACTAAACCTCCAAAGGCGTTCCACTTAACATTGCTCGTATTCTTTATTCCTACCCCTATTTCTATAATAGGAGCATAATAAAGATTATCAAGTGTGTCTAATTGGGCTTTTGGCACAAACTTTAATAATGACGGCAAAGAATATGACGGACAAGCCGTTATAAGATTATTTGTTATTATTTGCTCTTCATTGCATGATATTATATATTTTCCATTATTAAAGTTTATTGTAATATTATCACAACCCAGTGTGATATTATCTGAGCCTATACTCTTGCCAAGAGAACTTATTAATGTATGAAAACCTCCTTTAGTAGAAAAAATCTCATTGGTAGCCCGCTTTTCACGCGCAGCTTTACCTTTTCTTGCAAGATGTATACTACCTTTAATAAAGCTTCCATATTGTTGCTCAAGATTATAAAGCTTTGGTAATGCTAATCTGGTAGGAAGAGAATAAGGGTTTCCTGCATATACGCCTGAAATAAAAGGATCCACAGCATAGTCTACAAACGACTTCCCAAGTCTTCGTTCTGCCATACTTCCTATGCTCTCATTAGGGTCAGTCCCTTTACTTCGCCACGGTTCTCCTAAAATTCTAAACTTATCTTTAACACTAAAAAGTGGCGTCTTGACAGCACTTAACAATCCTGAAGGGAGAGCATGAAAATTATTATCCTTCCATATCAATCTACACTTAGAGGACGCAAAAGAAGATTCGAAAGAACTACTATCCCCTAAATCATCAAACAGCTCTGCCACTTCAGGATATTTCACTGTACCCGAACTTGGACCTTTTTCAAAGGTAAACCCATCAACTACCTCCGTTTGCATTAAGCCACCTATATAATTTTCTTTCTCTAACACTTCTACATCAACACCTAAACCCTTTAGATGCATAGCACAAGTTAGACCTGTAAGTCCTGCTCCTATAACAACAGCTTCACGCTCTCTTTTATTATTCTCCATTATATTATATGGTATTTTGTTTTGTTTTTAAAAAATCTAAGTATATATAGTACACTTACAACAGAAATAAATATTTCGACAGCAAACAAACCACTATAGTTTAAGTGATGTGCCACAAAACCTGCCACTGCTGCTATGATAATACCAGAGAGATGTGTAATAACAATCTGAATAGTAAAGTCTGTACCTTCACGACCATGCCGCACACATTGCATTGCAGATGTATATACCACTACTGTAGCCAGACCATAACATATCTGAACATACACGATACCTATTATAAGAGCTATATGATTAAAGGGAAGCAAGTTGATAATAAAAAAATAAACAGGTGCTAAGCAAATAGCAAGTGCCACTATAAAACGAGTATATAAAATGCCTATATACCTAATTATAAAACCTGCAACAAAAGCCATAACAAACGAACAAAACGTACCTAAAACACCTATATAAAATCCTATTTGCTTAATATCATAACCACAATCTACCATATATGGTCTTAACATAGATATAATACCTATAAGCCCCATATAATAAAGCAACAAAAAACCTACTTGTCGCCAATTATCCATAGAAGAGAAAAAGTAAAGAATGTCTCCAAACGTAGCTTTCTGAGAAGGCTTAGGGGTTTTAGCTTTCATTCCTTTATTTAATAATAAAGGTATAAGCATTATAATAACAAAGAAGGCTAAACATAACACAACAGTTAGCCAACCATAATTTTTTAAGACTATAAGTAATACTCCCGATCCTAACAAAGCTCCTCCGAAACTACCCATCGACTGCATACTATTTAACATACTACGCTCTCTTTTTACAGATGTTATAATAGCTAAAGCATCGGTAGCTATGTCTTGAGTAGCAGAAGCTAATAATGATATAAAAACAAGTATAAGAATCAGTAATAAGTTACTTTGCACATTAACCAGACTTGTTATAACAAGTGCTAAAGCATAGACGCTCTCCGTTATTATGATAGTACGCTTATAATGTGCTATTGTTATGCAATTCCTATCTATAAGTGGCGACCAAAATAGCTTTAAAAGCCATGGCAATCGAACGAGATTAAGTAATCCAATAGTAGTAAGACTATAATGACCTTCACGCATTATTACTTGTAATGCGGTCATCAGAAAAGACGAAGGCACCATTTGCGCTATATACAAGCAAAAAAAAGTAATTAATGAAAAAGATTTATTAGTCTTATTCATACTGGTTTACTCAATCATTGTTCTTTATATAAAATCAAAAATCAACACTTAATGAAGTTCCAAAACTAAGGGGTTTGCCTTGCTGTACATAGTTTACACCATACTTAAAGCCATAAGCTATATAATCTGTATTAGTAAGGTTCTTACCCCAAAGAGTCCATGTAAAAATACCTTTAGTAAAACTAACCTTAGTATTAAGCGTAGCATAGAAATTCTGATAAACAGCGTTATCATCTGTCCAATATATACGCCCTAAACCTATTACACCTGCATTTAATCTTATCATATCAAACCAGCCTGCATTTTTTATAGTATAGCTGCTATTTATAGATAAGGTATGGTTAGGAACCATTGGTAGATAGTTATGAGAATAATCTGCCTTATCATTCATCTTATAATCTAAATACGTTGCATGCGTAAAACCATAGTTTATTGTAAAGTCTAAGTCCTTTACAGGATGATAACCTAACCCTATTTCAAATCCCTTGCTAATAGTATGCCCTGCATTAAGCACTTTATTGCCAATACCTGGTATTTGATAAGTAGTTTGCATATCTCTCCAATCGATATAGAAAAGCGATGCTTCTGCTGTTAACTTACCTTGTAGAAAGTTTAATCTGGCACCTGTCTCGTAGTTCCAGCTATACTCTGGACCATACGAGCGGTCAGCTTCTGTCTTTAAACTCACATTATATCCACCGGGCTTATAACCACGGGTAATACTTCCATAATATAAATTATGCTCTTTAGTAGTATATTGAATAGCAACCTTTGGGGTAAACTGTGTAAAACTTGCCTTATCAGTATAATTTAATACGTTCATACTTTTATCCGTAGCTAAATTGAGCAAGTCTTTGTTATAATCAATCTTTGAATGTTCATAGTCAAAACGCAAACCAACAGTAGCCGACAGTCCACGCCAAATATTATACGAGCTTTGATGATATATAGCAAAGGTTGTAATAGGGGTCTTATAAGAAGTAGGAGTAGCTACTTTCTTTTTAAAAACATTTACTTGTACAAACTGATTAGTATAATCTAACATTCCAAACATACCCACTATCCACTGGTAACGACGCTGATCGTTCGATTTCAGCGTAAACTCCTGTGATACCATATTTTGGCGAAAGTTATTTACAACAAAGAGGAGATCTTTCGGTGTGAAATCTTGATCAATACCTAAATGCGTCTTAATAAACTGATATGATGTCTGACTATTAAAACTTATTTTATTATCGCTATACCGTGCATTAAAACCTGTAGATGATATCAAACGTCTAAAGCTGCTATAACGATTATAACTAACCGGTGCTACCTTATTTGTTTTAACATCATACAAAGAATATGGATACCCACCTTGATCGCTATAGCTAAGAGTGGAATTAAGATGAAGCAACCATCTGTTAGCAGGACGCCAATAAAGCCCTATTTTACCTTCCACCTCGTTAATATCATCTGCATTTTTACCTAAACACTCATTTTTAAACATACCGTCATTATGATGATAAGATATAGCTGAAGATACTCCAAAGCTGTTAGAAAAACGCTGATAAGTAGACCCCTGAGCCACAACATCATTATACTTACCATACCCTAAAGAAAAACGTGTGTGCTGGTAATCTATAGGATTATGTGTATAAACATTAATAATACCCCCTATAGCATTACGCCCATAAAGAGTGCCTTGAGGACCACGATATACCTCTACACCGGCAACATCACTCATATCAATATCAAATGCAGATGCTTCAAAGTGAGGAATACCGTCTACATAAAAACCTACTGCTGAGCCTTTAGCCTTCACACCTATACCTCTAACGTATATAGGAGTATTAGCACGAGAGCCATAATCTGGCATAAAAAAATTAGGAACAACTCCTGAAAGCTCTTTTAAGCTTGTAATACCTTGCCCATTAATCTGATCAGAATTAATGCTTGATACTGATATAGGAGTAAGGTTACGCTTGTTTCGCTTGAAATCTGCCACTAAGACTTCCTTCATTTTGTAAGTATTAGTAATTGTGTCTTTTTCCACTCCTTGGTAATTACCAAGCATCAAAGATAATAGTAACAGAGAATTAAACATAATGCTTTTATTTTTGTTTTTTACGCTGCAAAGTTACTCCTAACTGAAAGTTTATACAATCGTTATTTATAAGGATATTTACCTAAATTATAATATAAATTCATTTTATAACATAACAATACTATGCCAAACTTAACACTATCATTGAAATTTGAATAATAAAGACCTAACTACTAAAAAAAGCTGAATGCTTTACCTTATAAGCAGCATAATAACACATATTCTTATGATAATAATTATAACAGATATGCTATAAAGAGGTAAAACATTATGCTTTACATAATAATAAATGATTTTTAAGAAGAAAAAATAGATTATTTTTACTACAAAAATAATCTAAAAATACACGAAAAATAATTTATTTTTATTCACAATACTATCCCTTTGTTCTGACAAATGTGCCCTTTTCCCACAACAACATATATGCCATTATCTTTTTAAACATCATATCTTTGCAATAAGTTATTTCCTTTTCCTTATCAATACATATATAATGACAGGGGCACCAACTATAGGCGTTACAACATTCAATGGTAACATACCTCCCTCTCTTGGAAGAGAACATAACAAATTACATAATAAGGCAATAAAAGAACCACTTAACAGTGTTACAGGAAATAGCTTTGGTTGATGTTCCGACTTTAATATCAATTTTGCAATATGTGGAACAGCCAAACCTAAGAATAATATAGGACCACAAAAAGATGTTGTGATAGATGTTAGCAGACCTGTCAATATAAGCAGAAGAGTTCGCATTTTAGTAGTATTTACGCCTAAACTCTCAGCATATAAAGTTCCTAACGATAATATATTCAATGGTTTTATAAAAAGCAAAGATATAAAAACACCTAATAAGCAAAGTACCGAAAAAGGTAATAACATCTCAGAAGAGACTCCACCAAAATCGCCTAACCCCCATATCATATAGTTTTTTACTTCGTTTGATGAAGAAAAAAAGTTGAACAGAGAAACTATAGAAGAAGACATATACCCTACCATAATACCTACTATTAACAACATCGTATTACTATGTACAAGATGGGACAACGCAGATATAAGGATAGTAACAAACATAGCTCCTAAAAATGCTGCTAACAAAATAGCTAAAAACCCTGTAAAGGAAAAGTTATAAAAAGAAAAAGTACCTCCTAAAAACAACATCACTAAAGCAACACCCAAAGCTGCACCACCATTAATACCAAAAACATCAGGACCAGCCAAAGGATTACTAAAAACTGTTTGCAATATCAATCCATTAATAGCTAAAACACCTCCACATAACAAGGCTGTTACTGCCTGTGGTAACCTGCTTTCTAACACTATAAAACGCCAGCTATCATTTTCCACCTTTCCCCCCTTCAATATATCTACAAACGCAGAAAAAGGTATATCAACAGCTCCCACGCAAAGATTAAGGCAAAACATTATCATTATACCTATTAATAAAAATGTAATAACTACTATATAACGCTTACTCATTACATACTTTTGTTAACAGAAACACGTCTATAGTATCGCAAAGGAGCTATCTTAAGATCTGGGTGAAAGAGCTGAATGAAGTCTTGCAAAAGCCAGTCAGGTCGCCAGCTAACCTCCTCAAAATAAGGAGTTTTATCTACTTTACAACCATACACCTCCGCAACCTTATAAGGATGAAAATATTTATAATAAGGACACTCCTCTAATAACGTGTTAAGAGAAAGATTGCCAACATAAGATAAAACCCAAAAATCAGACTTGCTAAATTTAGAAAAGACAGTTTCTATGGGTAAAGCCAAACTACCGCTATGCTTATCATTACTATAAGCATACTTACCTATAGCATCTTTATAAAGCCTTCCTATACTACTCTCTCCGCCAGGGATATACCACACAGCTCCCACCTTACGGTCTGGTAATATGCTACGAGACACTTTACTCTTTTTTGCCAAACTATGTAATCGCCAATAATTATTCTTTACAATATTAAATAAAGAGTCAGCCTCTTTTTCCTTATCAAAGAGCATACCATAAAACTTCATCCATTCTGCCCTACCTAACGCTGAACTCTCCATATATTCAGCACATTCTATCAAAGGCAAACCTGTCTTTCCCAACATTCCATAGCTACCGCTATTTTCAAAAGGTGATACAAAAATTGCTTGTGGCTTAAGCATTATAATTTTTTCAATATTAGGCTTCATAGATTCCCCACAATTAACAATCTTACCTATAGCACCCTCTTTCATGTTTGCACGCTTTTGAACATCGGGTATCAACATATATTTAAGATCTGTTACACCTACTATAGCTTTTTGGCATTTAAGCATTTCTAACAAATTAGCATGCACTGTTGTAAATACCACACTACGCTTTAAAGGAACCAAAAGGAAGTCTGCCTTGCCACTTAAATCTTTCTTAAGATAATGATCAGATAAAAAGTAAGTATGTAATATAGACTTTTCTTTCCAAGGATTAAGAATTTCTACCTTTGTATAGTCAGAATACTTTACTATTACTATATTTTTAGCATACTCTAACCTTAAAGTATCACCACTATTAATATCTACTTTATCTACACTTTTCCTAATATTACAACTTGTAAGAACTAATAAAACAGAAAAAAAGAAAAGACTATATTTATACATATATCTAAAAAAAAAAACGCTAAGAATTTTTATAAAAACCCTTTATAATAAGTTTTATAAGCTATCATAAACCGAGTCTACCTAAATAATCCGCAACACTTTCTGCGCATCTTTCACCATCTATACCTGCGCTAACAATACCACCTGCATAACCTGCACCTTCTCCACAGGGAAAAAGTCCTCTTAAACGTATATGCATAAGCGACTCACGATTACGCAAAATACGCACCGGAGCACTCGTTCTTGTTTCTGAAGCTATTAACACCGCTTCATTAGTAAGAAAGCCAGATGCATTTTTTCCAAAAAGACGAAATGCCATCTGCAAGCGTTCTGATATAAACTTTGGTATCCAAAAATGAAGTGGACTTGAAAGTAAACCTGGTGCATAACTCGACTTTGGCAAGTCATACGATAAACGATTATTTACAAAGTCTGCCATACGCTGTGCTGGAGCTACCTGAGATCGTCCGCCTTGCTGCCATGTGTTGCGCTCCAACTCTTCCTGATAAGAAAGCAACCTTAAAACATCATCACCATCTATATCGTCAGGATTAATCTGTACGACCATTCCTGCATTAGACCATCGTGTGCCACGATTAGCAGGACTCATACCATTAGTTACTACTTGTTCTGCACCAGTAGCCGAAGGTATAACAAAGCCGCCAGGACACATACAAAAAGAATATACCCCTCTGCCATTTACCTGAGTTACAAAAGAATATTCAGCTGCAGGTAAATACTTTCCACGCCCTTCTTTGTTATGATATTGTATCTCATCTATTAAATGAGAAGGATGCTCCAAACGAACACCTATTGCTAAGCCCTTAGCTTCTATATCTCCTTTAACCTGTGCCATATAACGATAAACATCACGTGCAGAATGGCCTGTTGCTAATATTACAGGTCCGAAAAATTCTAACTCCCCACAAGTATCACTCTCTCTTTTCTGCTCAACAGCCTTTACACCCTTTATAACATCTCCCTCCGTAATAAAGCTTATCATTTTTGTTTGGAAACGTACTTCACCACCACATCTAAGAATAGTATTACGCATGTTTTCTATTACATGCGGTAATTTATCTGTACCTATATGAGGATGAGCATCTGAAAGAATAGAAGTGCTTGCTCCATGCTGACAAAAGACATTTAATATTTTTTCTACTGAACCACGCTTCTTACTACGTGTATAAAGCTTTCCATCTGAATAAGCTCCAGCTCCACCCTCACCATAACAATAATTTGACTCGCCATTTACCTCCTGACTCCTTGATATCTGCGCTAAATCTATCTTGCGCTCACGCACATTCTTCCCACGTTCTAACACTATAGGACATAAACCTAACTCTATTAAACGCAGAGAAGCAAAAAGACCGGCAGGACCTTCTCCTACCACAATAACCTTAGGAGCTTTACTAACATCTTTATAATCTATATGCAAATAAGCCTCATCGTCTGGCTTTTCATGTACATATACACGAATATTAAGATTAACATATATATTTCTGTGACGAGCATCTATAGACCTCTTTAATATACGTACTGCACTAATATCCTCTAAAACAAACCCCTCTTCTTTAGCAAGATAAGATTTTAAATTAGCCTCATTATAACCTATCTCTGGTAAAACCCTTATCTGGTATTCTTTAATCATTATATACTTCTCTTTAGCTATGTAATACTACAAAATTACATAAATATCTCTTTTCTCTATTGTATATTGCACTTTTTCTTATTATTTTTGTCCTTACTTTTAGGAAAACCTCTGCACGCTCCAAAAGAGAATATACTTTAATACATAAAAAATGTCTGTAAATAATCTAAGCAAGACAAATGGCAAAACTGCTGTGATAAATGTTTATAGAAAATATATCACCAATTTTCATAGCTTTATGATTATTTCATAATATTAAAATAATAACAAAGATAAAAACAATTTACTAAATAATGAGGATAGATATCATAACAGTACTGCCAGAAATGATAGAGGGGTTTGTACATGAAAGCATTCTTTCAAGAGCTGAAAAAAAAGGTTTAGCTAAAATTACCTTACACAACCTACGCGATTATAGCAATGACAAATGGAAGCGTATAGACGATTACCCTTTTGGAGGACAAGCAGGAATGGTTATGCAAATAGACCCTATATATCGTTGCATAACAAGTTTAAAAGAAAAACATAAGTATGACGAAATTATTTTCACATCTCCAGACGGGGAACAATTTAATCAGAAAATGGCTAACGACCTCTCTTTAAAAGAAAATATTATAATATTAGCTGGACATTATAAGGGAGTGGATCAACGCGTGAGGGATCATCTCATTACACGCGAAATATCTGTTGGCGATTATGTCCTTACAGGTGGAGAATTGCCTGCTGCCATTATTACCGATGCTATTGTACGACTCCTTCCCGGTGCTATTAGCGATGAACAAAGTGCACTTTCTGATTGCTTCCAAGATAACATGTTATCAGCACCTATATACACACGACCTCGTAGTTATAATGGCTGGGATGTACCTGATATTCTTCTCAGTGGTAATGAAGCTAAAATAAAACAATGGGAGTTTGAACAAGCTATGGAGCGAACTAAAAGACTAAGACCCGATCTTTTAGATGAATAACTTTTCATAAATTTATAATTATAATAGATAAAGAAAAAGCGACATTTACTTCTTATAAAATGTAAATGCCGCTTATATGTTTTTTATTATTTCTTCCTTACATAACACCTATCCATCGTAGAATATCATTAAGATTAGCCCATACCATAAGTAGAATAAGGATACCAAAGCCTACATATTCAGCATAAATAAGAAATTTTTCTGACGGTTTACGATGCGTTATCATCTCATATAAAAGAAACATTACATGTCCTCCATCTAAAGCTGGAATAGGTAATATATTCATAAATGCAAGAACAATACTAAAGAATGCTGTTAGATTCCAAAATAAATACCAATCAAAGACTGAAGGGAAAAGGCTACCTATCGAGCCAAATCCTCCCAAGCTCTTTGCGCCATCAGCAGAAGCCAAATACTTAAAGTTACACACATACCCCTTTAACACACTCAATCCATGCTTAACACCTGCAGGAATACTTTCCCAAAAATCATATTCCTGATGTGTTGGCTTATAGTATGAAGCAATGCTTGACTGATAAACACCCATTTTTAAATCGGGCGTTAGTAACATTTTTATAGTATCTAACTTTGCAACACCTTTGTGTTGTACTATCAATTCTACTCTACGAGCAATTAAAGAATCTTTATGTGTATTCTTTACTGTCATTATATCATTCAAAACAGAAGTTTGATAGTTTATATCCGACCAAGTGTATACAGGTTTTCCATTAAAAGATTTGATATGATCGCCTGCCTTTATACCTATTTTTGCAGCAGGAGTACCTGCCATTACACTGTCTATACGAGCAGGAATATAAGGCTCAGCAAAGAGCGGACGCTCCTTTACCATTGATAACATATCAAGATTCCCTGGTAGATATATGCTTAGTTTTTTACCTTTACGGATAATATCCACACGCTTAGCTTGTGCTATTTGACGAAAGAAATCACCATTCATATTAGCATATTCGCGAAAAGCTCCTTCATCAGTACCTATCAGCACATCTTTATCTTTAAAACCCAACGCCTTAGCCTGCTCATTAAAGCGCATACCCATAGAAAGATCAGAAACCTTATAATAAGTATCACCCCATGTAAACATTATCATTGTATAAATGAAAAGTGCCAAAAAGAAATTAACAAGCACTCCACCCAACATGATTAGCAGCCGTTGCCAAGCTGGTTTAGTGCGAAACTCCCAGTGCTCTGGCTTCTTTGCTAACTGTGCAGTATCCATGCTTTCATCTACCATTCCTGATATTTTACAATATCCACCAAATGGTAACCAGCCTATACCATATTCTGTATCACTGTTTTTAGGTTTAAATTTAAACAGTTTACCACTCCATTTACCAATAGAAACATCGAAAAACATATAAAACTTCTCTACTCTAACTCCAAAAAGTTTAGAAAAGAACATATGTCCTCCTTCATGAAGTAACACTAAAAGCGAGAGAGCCATTAGTAGTTGGAGTGCTTTTATCAAAAATACTTCCATTAAATATTTGCTTGTTTATTTATTATTACTATATTTGTTAATTAATGTTGCATTAAGTCTTGTGCCACTTTACGTGCTTCTTCATCTGTTTTTACATAAACATTATAATCAGGATTAGCATCAAAAGACACTCTTAACATTGTTCTCTCAATGATATCAGCCATATCTAAGAACGAGCAAACTCCTTTCCTAAACCCTTCATTTACTATTTCATTTGCAGCATTTAGTATACATGGCATATTCCCTCCTTTATTGATAGCATAATAAGCCATTGCTAAACATTTAAACTTTTCAACATCTGGTGGGAAAAATTCAAGTGGCTTTTCAAACAGATTTAATCGCTCACTATTAAGACGTATGCGCTCTGGAAAAGAAAAAGCATACTGTATAGGAAGACGCATATCAGGCATTCCAAGCTGCGCTTTAACGCTACCGTCAATAAATTGGACAGCACTATGTACTATACTTTGCGGATGTACTAATACCTGTATCTTATCTGCAGGTATTCCAAAAAGCCATTTTGCTTCTATCACCTCAAAACCTTTATTCATTAAAGAAGCTGAATCAATAGTAATTTTAGAACCCATCTCCCATGTAGGATGCTTAAGAGCGTCATCTGCAGTTACATATTTTAGTTGTTCATTGCTAAATAATCGGAAAGGACCACCTGAACAAGTAAGTAGAATTTTCTCTATTTCATTATCCCCTTCACCTACTAAACTTTGAAAAATAGCACTGTGTTCACTGTCTACAGGTATTATAGGCACATGATACTGTTGTGCTAACTTTACTATCAATTCTCCTGCTACTACAAGTGTTTCTTTATTAGCTAAACATATTTTCTTTCTTGCTTTTATGGCATGAATAGTAGGTTCTAAACCGGAATACCCTACCATAGCAGTGAGAACTATATTAATTTCGCCCGATTCTACTATCTCTTTTAAAGCCTTTTTGCCAGCATATACCTTTATATTAGGCATATCTCGTAAAGAGTCAACTAATGCTTCGTAATGCTTTTCATTTGCTATTACTACGGCTGCAGGCTGAAATTCTCGAGCTTGTTTAGCAAGATCTTCCCATCTATTATTAGCTGTTAGAGCATATACCTCATAACGATCAGAATGTTGTCTTATTACATCTAAGGCTTGAGTACCTATACTTCCTGTAGATCCTAAGATGCAGATTTGCTGTTTCATATATATTTTTATATCCTAAATAACAATTTTATTTTATCTAAAACATTGATAATAAGATTTATCCTAAAGATCTAATAATCCTTCAGGAATAACCATTTTAATTATCTTTTTCGAAGTATCAATACTTTCAAATAGATTATTATTAGCAGGAATAAGCAGTTCTTGACCTCCTAAAGTTATTACCTCAAAGAGAGTATTTACTGTACTATCATCTATACCTGTTATTTTTCCTATCGTCTTTTTCGTCTTATTATCTATTAAAGTGTAATTTACAATCTGTGATAATGATAGACTTTCAGATTCCTCTTCGGCTATTTTCCTTGGGAACAGTACAACGCTGCCCGTAAGATGACGTGCTTCTTCTTCTGTGTTAATATCCTCAAATTTTATAAGAGCCATCTGCTCTGAGCGGAAACGGTATTCTTCTATAAAGAAAGGCACCAATATACCATCTAATTCTATTAATAAATAATCAGCATCAGTAGTATCAAACACATCATCACTAAATATGAATTGCATTTCTCCATGCACTCCATGTGGCTTACCTAAATAACCTATTTTATAGACGTCTTCGTGTCTTATCATATATATTATGCTTAATCTTACTTATTTGCCACACGTGTTATTTTAGCTCCTAATGCGTTAAGACGCTCTTCTATATCTTCATAGCCACGATCTATTTGTGCTATATTATCAATACGACTTATCCCTGGAGCTGAAAGAGCTGCAATTAAAAGAGCTATACCTGCTCTAATATCAGGGCTAGACATTCGTCCTGCTCGCAACGTACGTTGGTGATCATGCCCTATTACTACAGCACGATGAGGATCGCATAATATTATTTGTGCCCCCATATCTATAAGTTTATCAATAAAAAACAGTCTGCTTTCAAACATTTTTTGATGAAAAAGCACACTTCCTTGAGCCTGCGTAGCTACAACTAATAAGACAGAAATAAGATCAGGACTTAATCCTGGCCATGGAGCATCACTAATAGTCATAATAGAGCCATCTATGAAAGAGTCTATAACATAGTGATCGTGGCGAGGAATAAAAAGATCATCACCATCTACCATTACTTGCACACCCAATCTTCTGAATATATCAAGCATAATACCAAGATTTGCTACCGAAGTATCTTTTATCCTAATACCTTCTCCCACCATGACAGCCATACTAATAAACGAACCTACTTCTATCATATCAGGTAGTATTTTGTGGCTTGTTCCATGTAGTTCTTTCACGCCTTCTATAGTAAGCAGATTACTCGCAATACCTGAAATCTTAGCTCCCATACTGTTAAGCATTTTACAAAGCTGCTGAATATAAGGTTCGCATGCGGCATTATAAATAGTAGTAGTGCCTTCTGCAAGAACAGCTGCCATAATAATATTAGCAGTACCTGTTATTGAAGCCTCATCAAGAAGCATATAAGTACCATGAAGCCGCTCTGCTTTTATTTCATAAACATCTCTCCCTTCTAAGTGGACAAAATGTGCTCCAAGATTTTTAAACCCTATAAAATGAGTATCTAAGCGTCTTCTACCTATCTTATCTCCGCCAGGTTTTGCTATTGTAGCAAGCCCAAAACGTCCCAACAAAGGACCATACATAAGCACACTACCACGAAGAGAAGCACATTTTTGTACAAATTCTATGCTTTCTAAATAATCTAACTTGATATCATCAGCTTGAAAAGAGAACCTTCCAGAAGATATCTTTTTAGTCTTAACTCCTATTTCTTGTAAAAGCTTTATAAGGTTATTTACATCTAATATATCTGGAACATTATCTATAATAACCTCTTCTTTAGTGAGGAGGATTGCACTAATTACTTCTAAAGCCTCATTTTTTGCGCCTTGAGGTGTAATGGTTCCACTTAACCTATGACCTCCTTCTATAAGAAAAGATTCCATAAATTACGACTTTTTCTTTCTTTTATTTTGTACAAAATCCTTCTCGTTAATCTTATCGAAACGAAAAGTATTAAGATCTATCTGTATAACACCATCTGTTAAACGAGCTAAATCTGACGCCACACGAGCATTATCACTAGAGCCATGTGCCCATTGTATAAGATCTCGTTTCATCTGATTAGCTACCGAACGCACTAACATATCACGTTCTTGACCTGGAGACATCTTCCTTAGCTTTTCACATAATTCATAGACAATACTTCCATAATGCTTAATAGGATTAACCTGATGTGGATAAGATAAAGGCTCTGGCTTTTTCGCAATAGATAATGCTTGAGATACATCATAAGGATAGTCTATATCCAACTTGAAGCCTGACATAAGTGCTAAATGATCCCAAAGCTTTTGCATATACCCTTCATTACTACGATTTTGGGTATTCATTCTGTCCATAATAGCTATAATACTTTCTGCACAAGCCTGACGTTCGGCCTTAGTAGGTAGTGTTATTGCATAATCTATCATGCTTTGAACCTCTCTACCATACTGAGGTAATATTAATTTTTCTCTTTGAGTGTTATAGTCTAATCCTTCTATATTCATTAGGTGGAAATATTTATTTTAAGAAAAACATCCGTTAAGTAAATCTATTTATAATAAAGGTTTTGCCGATTTAGCTACGAAATCTTTTAAATAAGTGGGAACAAAATAAGCAACATCTTCAAACCTATTATTCAAAAAGCGTTTCTCTGCAAGTGGAAACATATATTTGGCCAAAGGCTCTATGTTGTCAATGAAATGAGCATTATTATGCTTTATCATATCTTTACACTTAGAAGCACCATTTCCGAAAAAGTAAACAGGGCCTTTATCTAAATATTCTTTAAAGCTCTTCTCATCTATTACTTTTGCTTCCAAACTATTCTTTGCTTTTAAACCACGATCAAAAACCTGAGAATAAACCTCCATTCGTCGTGCATCTAACATAGGTGCTAATAACGCATCTTCAGGTATATTATTATTATGTAACAACACCGGCACTGATAATAGCTCGAGTGTAGGTACTGCTATCAACTTAATATCACGCCCATAACAAATTCCTTTTGCCATAGACACACCTATACGCAATCCCGTATAAGAACCAGGACCACTACTAACAGCAACGGCGTCTAAAGGAATAGCATGATTATCCGTAAAAGATATAGCTTCATCGACAAAAGAGCCGAGACGCTCTGCATGATTAGGACCACTACTATCTTGTAACTCGAAGATGCAAACACCATCTTCGCTTACTGCTACTGAGCACACATTTGTACTCGTTTCTATATTTAAAATGCAAGACATAAAACAATAGCTTTATTTTAAATTAATGTGCAAATTTACTCTTTTTCCACTCGAAATTAGTACTTTTGCAGAAATTTAACGTGAAAAAACTCATGATACTATCTATGACAGGTTATGGCAAAGCCGTCGTAACTTATAAAGAAAAGAAAATTAATATTGAAATTAAGTCGCTTAACAGCAAAGCTCTTGATCTCTCTGCACGCATTGCTCCCTTGTATAGAGAAAAAGAAATGGAGATCCGACGCTTAATTGCTCAAAAGTTAGAACGTGGAAAAGTAGATTTCTCACTATGGGTAGAGAAAGATATTAGTGCAGACGCTACTCATGTTAATACTGTTTTAGTAGAAAATTACTATAAACAAATAAAAGAAATTTCTAAAAACACAGGTATACCAGAACCTTCCGATTGGTTTGAAACATTACTACGTTTACCCGATGTAACTATGAGGAATGAGGTAGAAATACTAAGTGAAGAAGAATGGGACATAGTATTAAATGGCATTCTACAAGCTATAGAGCACTTGTTAGTTTTTCGTAAGCAAGAAGGTAAGGCTCTTCAGCATAAGTTTAACGAAAAACTCAATAATATAGAAAATTACATGAAAGCTATAGAGCCGTATGAAAAAGGCCGAGTACCAAAGATTCGTGAACGTATTATAGAAGGATTAAAGCAGATTCCAGAAGTGGAATATGACAAAAACCGTTTAGAACAAGAACTTATATACTATATAGAAAAACTTGATATAAGCGAAGAAAAACAACGTTTAGCTAATCATCTGCGTTATTTCCGTGAGACTATGGAGGAAAATGGGCATGGATTAGGTAAGAAGTTAGGATTCATTGCTCAAGAAATGGGACGAGAAATTAACACTACTGGCTCTAAAAGTAATCAGGCAGAGATGCAAAACATAGTAGTGAAAATGAAAGATGAATTAGAACAAATTAAAGAGCAGGTGCTCAACACACTATAATAACCATCTCTTTAGTTAGCTCTATGTTTACAGAATAAAGCTAATAAGAGTTTTTTATTTTACGATATGCAAGGTAAATTGATAATCTTTTCAGCCCCATCAGGTTCGGGTAAAAGTACTATTGTACAATGGCTAATGCAAGAACACCCTGAGCTACATTTAGCTTTTTCCATTAGTTGTACCACACGGCAGCCACGTGGCAAAGAACGTAATGGAGTGGAATATATATTCCTTTCATTAGATGATTTTAAGAACAAGATTGATAACAATGAGTTTTTGGAATATGAGGAAGTATATAAAGATCGCTTTTATGGGACTTTGAAAAAGCAAATAGAAAGCCAACTGAAAGCTGGTCAAAATGTTATCTTCGACGTAGATGTAAAAGGTGGGTGTAATATTAAAGATTATTATAAAGACAAAGCATTAAGTGTCTTTGTTCAACCACCTTCTGTAGAAGAATTACGTCGTCGTTTAATAAATAGGAATACTGACACGTTGGAAGCTATAGAAACACGCCTTAAAAAGGCAGCTGAGGAACTAACTTTTGCCAACAAGTTTGATACTATTATAGTTAACAATAATCTTGACAAAGCAAAAGAAGAAACATACAATATTATTAAGAATTTTCTAAACCATTAGTTTTCAAAAACTATAATATGAACATCGGTCTTTTTGGCGGATCTTTCAATCCTATTCACAATGGGCATATTACCCTTGCAGAAACATTCTTAAAGGAAGCGTCCTTACAAGAGGTGTGGCTAATGGTTTCTCCACAAAATCCTTTTAAAATACATCAAGAACTATTAGATGATGAGAAACGGCTTAAAATAGCTCAGAAAGCACTTATTAACCACTCTAAAATTATAGCTTCTGATTATGAATTATCTTTACCTAAACCATCTTATACTTGGAACACACTACAACATCTTGCTATTTCTTACCCCGAGAACACTTTTTCCTTGCTCATAGGAGGCGATAACTGGCGTGCTTTTAACCGTTGGAGCCATGCAGAAGATATTATTTCCCAGTATCAAATATACATATATCCACGTAAAGACGACCATTCCGCAAGAAAAGAAATACTACCTAAAAATGTGCATCTTATGCAAGGTGCACCATTAGATATTAGCAGCACTTTAATACGTAATAATGTGAAGCAAGGAAAGTCTATACACCACCTTGTCCCACAAAACATTATCCAAGATATAGAAGAATTTTACAGGTAATTTGTAAACATTTATCATATCATTTTATTAAAGGTATGCTTTTGCAAGCCAATATAATTATAAAATTGTATCTAATTGAAAATAAAGAAGTTACCTTGTTGGTATAACTAAACAGGTAACGATTTGGAAACGAGCGAGCTACTTCAAGTTGCTGTTTTCTACCTAACAAAGAACGCTTGTTATTCTATCTGCAAAGATAATACTTTGTTACCGAATAACAAGCGTTCTTGATGAAAAACACACATAATTTTACCAGCTTGAATGAAACAAGTGGTTGGACTTATAGTTTCTACTTACAAATCTAAAACTTTTCACCTTGTAATGCTATCCAGTTTGAACATTCTGAGGAAATAGTCCTTTTTAGATTTGCATTAAGCATCTTACATACGTTCTTTATTATATTATGGACATCCTCCTTGGTGGTATTTCTCTTTAGTAATGTGGTATTCGGCAAATAACACCTCGTGCCATTATTACCTATGATTATATCCTTAAAACCATACTCTTCAATTAATGTATTCCTAACTTCGGTATGTCTGCTATCTATATCGTAGGTTAACAGCACATTGTATGTTCTTTCCATATTGTTTGTATTAATAGTTAATAAATTCTTATTGTCAACTAGCAAATAATGTGCCAACAATGAAAGTATTGTTATTCAAATTTTCTACAGCCTTCGTCCTTTCTTTTTCCTATTGGCTTGGTATCTGAGCTTACGTTGCCATGCGGTCTCGGCATAGTCCTCGCCATGTGTCATTGGCGTAATCATTCCACCTACTCCCTCCACCAATTCATCGGCTGCGCTGATAGCTGTATCTGCCATCGCTCTTATAGCCTGTGCGATTTGTGGAGTATCCTCCGTTGCTCGTGGGCTGTATGAAAGTCTTGGGGGTACGAGTTGATAGCCAGCATCCTTAGTATCTGTATGCTCTGACGATTTGCGTATTACTTGGGCAGATACATTCGTCTCGGCTTTCTGACTTGCCTCGAAATTCTTTTGCAAGGAATGGTAGCCAAACTCCCTGCCCACTTCCGATGCCTTGAAAGATTGTCCGCCAAATGAGAACTTCAAACCATAGACCTTGCCCTGCTTGTTCTTCATACGCTCTATGGAAATGCCGTTCTTATTCAGTTCATAGAGGAACATGGAGTGTCCCGTGATGCCTGTTCCTTTATACTTCTCAAGCAGGGTATAGCAAACATTCTGTATTTGATGCTTTGTCTGCTCTCTTGTTGGATTGGCTTTTGCCTTTGGGTGTTTTCTTTCTGCCTTGACTTCTTTTGCGATAGTCAAGTTTTTCTCCCTGCTTATTTCCTCCGCTACCCTCGCTGCCTTGTTGCTTACAAAGGTGGTATCATAGACCTCTCCGTACAGACTGATACGGTTGGCAATAATGTGAATATGTCTGTTGTCGGTGTCCTTGTGCGTTACCGCCACCCATTGGTGGTTGTCAAGTCCCATTCGCTTGGCAAACAAATGGGCTATTCCCATAAGTTCTGACACAGGTAGCTTTCTTTCGTCTTGTGGTGCGATACCGATTTCGATGCGGAGGAACTTGTTTCTGCATCGTGTGTTGTAATCGCTGACCACTTTCATTTCCTCGTAGATAGCCTTCGGTTCCCTGCTGCAAAGGTTGTGGAAGGCAAGCCGATTGCCAAGCTTGCCCTCCCGAAAAATATACTCCAGCGCATTGCTGCCGTGCGCTATTGCCTTACACTTTCCTATCATCTCTTGTCATATTTAAGACCTTATATATCTCATCATCCACACGAAAATGAGGGTCGTAAAACCGCTTAAATGCTTCTTTGGCACATAGCGAAAGGTTCTTAGTGATATGTACCCACCTTTCATCCTTTACCTTGATGAGGTTGGAAATCTGCCCATAGAACCGTCCTGTATGCTGAAGTATACAAATGGCTTCCATTTCATTGTCGGTCATCCTAGGAACGGCTGCCACCTCTCCATTTAGGAGTATCTCACGACAGTAATCGGAGAACTTACGCCCCGCACTTTCCGCCTTTGACTTGATACGCTGCTTTTCCTCTAAGGTGCATCTAACCTTGATGAACTCTGTCTTGTTCATCTTCTGCTCTTCCTTATTCTGTTGCTGCCATTTGGCAGTCTTTTTATTATATCTGTTCATATATGCTTCTTTGAAAGTTAATCATTATAGATGATTCATTGTCTCTTAATTCTTGAATGCTGACCGATGAGAACGGAGTGATTACGGTCTTATCTCCCCGATAGTCTGACGAGGGGAGCTGGGCGCAGTTTGTGGGTACAAACTGACGTCTTGCAATGCTACCGAACAAACCATTTACGCTTAAAACGTTTTATAGCTTAAAAACGAATGCCGTGCATTCTATGACTAACTGCATTCGTGGCATTCTCACAGAGAACTAAACCGAAGAAGAAAAGGTAGACCTATTTTGAAGAAGGGGTAGACCTTTTTCCAGAAAACCGTCTACCTTTTCTTACGGCTTACAGTCTTCTCCATTTCTCTATGTCCTCACCATATTCCTCCAGATGCTGACGAACGATGTTCTCAACGAAGCTTGAAAGGTTGCTGCCCCTGTCGCCTAATCTACGCACAATGAAGTCGGCACGCTCCTGTGTTTCCCTACTCAGATAGACTGCCTTACGGTTGTTTAACTTGGTCGGCACAAGATAGGCTTGCTTGTAGGCTTCGAGTGTTTTCTTTCTCATCTTGGCACTGATACGTCTTTGAACAGTTGCACTCTCAGTGTTCCGTGCAGGGTCGGAGTGCATGGTATTCTCTGTGTCCTGCTTGTTTGTTGGTCTTTCTCTTTCAGGAACCGCAGTCGCTTCTTGTGAAGTAGAATCGTCCTCTGCTTCATCTTCCACGCCCAAGAACCATGAAAGGTCTTTGTCGCTCATCATAGTTTTCTTTTCCATTTCTATTTCATTTTAAGTTTGACTTGTTTTGATTTCTTGTTTTGTCCTGTAATTGATATGTGTGTCTGTTCCTGCGCTTTCCGTTTCTGCTGCTCACGGGCACGGCTGACATGATATTCGTTGAGATCCTTGAAGTCTTTGTAATGTATGTTCATGTCCTCAACATGGAAGCCTGCCTTTATGAAATCTTGAACAGCCCTCCGTCCTGCTTCGTCATTGTCAAGGAAGGAACGGATATGGGTGAGGTGTCGGTCATTCAAATAGCGGATAGTCCTTGCCACGTTGCTCACGGAGTTCATCACAAGGCAGTGGTTGGTAATCTCTTCTTTCATTGAAAGGAAGGAGAGGAAGTCCATGAAGCCTTCAAAGATACATACTGGCTCCGCTCTGTCCGTGAATATCGGAGTAATGTCCTTCGGGGCTATCGTTCCCTTGAACGTCATGTCGTCCCGAAGCTCATAGCCGCTAGAGAGATTGGTAAAGCCGATGGCTTGATAGCGCCTGCCCCTTACCTCATAGCTGATACATTTGAGGAATGGCATAGCCTTTTCCAAGTTGATGCAACGCACCTTTGTAAGGTACTCCTGAAAATGTGGTGGTAGGGTGTCTGATATTTCTATCAGTCTCCTTGCTCCATTTACAGCCATTACAGGCTGGGTGTTGTTTGGTGCGAAGCCATTACGAGAACTATATGTGCCATTATCGGGAGCGTTCTGCCCCAAATGGCGGATAGCTTCAGATAGCGTGCAGCCCTCCATACGCATACAGAGGTCGATGATGCTTCCGCCCCTACCTTCGCCATAATCTATCCAAAGGTTCTTCTCAGTGTCCACCTTAAAACTCGGATGCGTTTCCTCCCTGAGCGGTGAACGGTACATGGCATAGGTCGGTGTTTTGCGGACAGGTTTGATACCTTTCCTTTCGAGATACTCCACGATGGGGTATCGTTTGATACGTGATAAATCTTCTTCTTTCATTGTTTTGATACTTTAATGGGTTGAATGATAATTATTTATGTTTGTCTGTGTTTATGGTTTTACCTTTTCCAAAGTTTTTCCCCTCCAAACTTTTTCATCTTTCTTCTTACTACATACTATTCTGTGATAAGTGATTGATAATCAGTGTTACTTTGTAGTATAAGACAATACTACACATTCTACTACATTTGGCTACTACAAGTGTGAAGGAGCGGGCATGGCAAGATTTTCCTAATCTTGTAGACATAGATGGGGCTACCACCATTTCTTCGTTTGCTCACCTTTATGTATCCTGCTTTCTTCAAGGCTTCGCCCATCCGCTTGGCAACAAGTGGCTGGTGGGTATAAATACCCAGATAGGTAAGTATCTCCGTAGTGGTCATTAACGAATATCTTTCATCCTCCGTTGGCTTTTCAAAACAACGCAACAAAAGCTCCATCTCTGCAGTTTGTACTTGAAAGTCCTCACTCTCTCTGTATAGTTCGGCAATCTCATCATCATCAAACCAATAGCGGAAGCCCATATTCAACAAGGCTTTAGCTTCCGCATAGATATTGTCCATCGAGATAGCTTTTGCTCTCTCAATATCTATGGAAAGCACTTCAAAGGGCAGGAACCGTCTGCTGCCTGTCGGGTCGGTAAGAAAATCGTTGCCGTTCACCGATGCCACAAAGCTTGCCAAGTGGGGATGTTCCTCCACATACTTGTCGTATGGCATACGGTATTTGACCATCGGGCAGGTAATGAGGTTCTTCAGTTCGTTCTCATCCCGCTTATTGAGGGCTTTTAGCTGGTCGTCTATGTTTACGATAAGGTTCTGACCGATATAAGTGAGTGTGTCTTTCTCCTGCGGATATATTTTTCCTGTGTAACTGTAACCGTGCAGTGCTGGGGGACAGAGCAGATCAAGGAACGTGGTCTTGAACTTTCCCTGCTCACCTGTCAACACAAGGCAGGTATGATTACGGCACTCACGGTCGTCCATCGCATTGGCGACCACCGCCACAAGCCATTTGGTAAGATACGGCAACCATTTGTTAGAATTACGGACAACAACGCAGCTTGCCAAATCGGGAATCGCTTTCAATGAAAAGGGAGAACTACTGCTTACATCCACCAATGGCAATCCCTTGAAATACTCCTGTATGGGATTGATACGTGGAGAGAAGCTGCTCTCGATAATTGAATAGAGGTTGTCGGAAGATGTGATAATCCCCACATCGTTGTCAAGTTCCCTGCGGAGCGTGTTGATTTCATAGCGCCCCACCTTTGTGAAATCGCTGCTATTCATTCTGCGGTATTCGGTTCGTCCCAATACCGTGTTGTATCTGAACTCATAGCGAGAGGAGAGATAGGCTTCTATCTCCGAGTTCTTGGAAAACTTCCTTCTTGTATGAAATTCGCTGTTTCCGCCCTCAGATTTGCCTTTATCTGCATTCTTCTTCATTATATGATTGGTTTGGTTTCAAAGAGTGAAGTTATGAAGAGAACAGGAAAGTGCCAAGCATTCGGAGAGTGCTTGCATAATGTTGCGCACATTGGCAATGAATTTCTCACGGATTTCAGGTAGGAAACTGTCGGAAAGCATGGATTTAAGCCCCAAACAAGAGGACAAGTATAGAAATGATGCAAGAAAGGAATGTGTTTATTTGCTCCAATCCGAATAGCATTGCGTCAGATAAAACGGATATGATAAAATGGAGTATGGAGGCAAAGAAAGAGAGCGACAATCCCTTTGTCTTTTCCTTGTTTTTCCCTGTATTTCCTTGCTGCTCTCTCGTGCTTTGAAGTATGGCAAACACATCATACTTTTGCAGACAGAAACGTGCATTAAGGCGCAATACAAAAAGGAATTACAAACAAAACAACAATAAAATTATGGGATATTTTATCATTACGGATTCAAACTGGGCAAAGCTGAGGAACGAGATACTCAGCCTTGCCGAGACATGCCACAAGGCATTCGGGGAACAAAGCAGGCATACCGATTGGCTGCACAACGGGGATGTGTGCAGGCTGCTCAACATCAGCAAGCGTACCTTACAGCACTATCGTGATACGGGTGTCTTGCCCTTTGCCCAAATCGGGCATAAGTGCTACTACAAGCGTGAGGATGTAGAATGGCTGTTACAGACAAAATCGGAGAAATCAAAAACAGACAAATAAAAGAACGAGAAATAAGACAAGAGAACGATGGAACAGGTAAGGGACTTAAACACGGAGGCTGACGATATGCAGGTGGTGCTGTCCGCTATCAGCAGTGTAAGTAGAAGGATAAAGGAAGTAGCACAGACCCACAAACCGCTGTTTGGTGGAGAACATTTCCTCACAGGTAAAGAAGTATGCGAGAGGCTGTATATCAGTCCTCGCACCTTGCAGGACTATCGGGATAGGGGAATTATCCCCTACACTCAGTTTGCAGGGAAGATACTCTATAAGGAGTCGGATTTGGAAAGGTTGTTGGAGGATAACTATAAGGAGTAGCAAACATGTTCTCTTCTGAATATGTTATAAAATCTAAAATAATCAACAATGTGATTGATTATTACACTTTTGTGTAATGTATATATGCTTTATTACATCTACTTTTGCCTAAAATAATTGTTTCATTATGGAAGAAAGATACAGCAGAAACAGGCTCTATATGAGTGAGAAAGAGCAAAGTGTGATAAAGGATTATAAGATATTCCTTGGTGGTGCAGGTATCGGCAGCATTGTGGCAGAATGTGCCTTGCGGTTTGGCTTCGAGCATATTACCATTGTTGATGGCGATAAGGTAGAGCAAAGCAACCTGAACAGGCAGAACTATACAGAGAATGATATTGGCAGATACAAGGCTGAGTGCTTGGCTGAGCGTTTGCTAAGCATCAATCCTGATGCACAGATAGATTACCATACAGAGTTCCTTAACCCTGATAACATCGAAGAGATGCTGAATGGGCATAATGTAGCCATCAATGCATTGGACTTTAAGGATAAAACTCCATTCGTCTTTGATGAAATTTGCAAAGAAAGAAAAATCCCAGTACTGCACCCATACAACTTTGGTTGGGCTGGCTTTGTTACGGTTGTAGACCCATTGGGGCATTCTTTATCTGAACTGACTGAAGAGCCAAAGGGATTTGAATTAAAGGTAGCTGAGTATGTTACTGGACACGGGGCTTTTTGGAATCAACCTAAAGAGTGGTTAGACAAAATTGTAACCCAATATAAAAAGGAAAGCGAAATGCTTCCACCTCCACAACTGTCCATAGCATCATGGATTGCAGCAGGCTTGTGTACAACGGCAATGTACAATCTTGCTACAGGAAAACCTGTGAACTATTTTCCTAAATTCTATCTCTCTTCGCTTTTGCCGTAAGTTATTTTTTCAGAAGAGTTTGTTTAAGGTAGCTCTTGAAATAGCTTCGGTGATATTCGTCACGCCTAATTTGTCAAAGGCGTGGCGTTTATAGGTTTTGATAGAATCTAACGAGCGGCACATTCTGTTCGCAATTTCCGTCATGGTAAGCCCTGCTGCTGATAACCGTAGCACTTCAAGTTCTTCTTCTTTGAGTGATATTCCATCACGTTCTTTCCACCGATGCCCTTCGAAAGAATATTTCCAATAGTTAAGATTACCCTTTTTGTGAAACTCTACATGTCCCACTGTTTTATGTGAAGATAGTGATACGACACACATACCAATCCATATCTTGCCTTCATCTGTCAATAGAATGGGAGTAAGCTGGTGATTAATCAACTTACTTTTTGTTCCACTCTTCAGATGAAAATGATATGACATGGAACATTGGTATTTATCAACATTGTCGAAAGTATCAAAGAACTTAAACCCACTTTTATTCAGCTCAACAAGCATTTTTAGTTCTTCCTCTGGTACATATTTCAAATAAAAACTATACCCCAATTCCTTCACCTCCTTTGCTGTATGACCACAAAGAAACAAAGGATTATCTGATACATAAAGAAACTCCTGCTTATAATAGTCTATCAAATAAATGCTCTGATAGGTTACACGTGCAAAGGACTCTACTGTATGAATCAATGTTGACAATACATTTGAATCGTAATCTGGTGCATTACGCACGGTGTTCGATGCTATAAAGAAATCTTTTATGTCTGTCATATATGCTAAACGTGCTAAGATTCTCTGATATATTTCACTACAAAAGTACATTTTTAATGCGAAATACCGCAAAAAGATTACACAAAAGTGTAAAAAACAAAGAGAGAAATGAAGATTTACACAAAAGTGTAATAGGTGATATTTGCATAAGAAGTATTTTTGCCATATAAATCAAGAAACAAAAAGCATTATGGAAAAACAGATTGCAACATTTAAGGACTACGCTATCTTCATGGCAGACAAAACGAGTCTGTTGGAAATAGCACAGTTTGTGGTCAAGGAAAATTACTCCCATCACTTATCTTCATTTACAGAGAAAGAAGTAAATGAAGATATCAAATCAGTGCTTGAAGAAGAGGAATATCTGTATGATAACAAATCTCATATTTATATTGCAAGGGATGCCTTTGGGAATATAATTGGCTGCATCAGGAGTTTCCATTGGGATAAACACAAGACTCTTCCTATTGAAAAAATATACGGAATAAATCCACTGAATGCTATTCACGGGGAAAGTAAATATAGTTTTTGGCATATCGGGCGCTTTGCCGTTGCAAAGGATTCGGGAATATCCACATTGACATTGTTCAAGCGGCTAATGGCATTGGCAGTAAAACCGATAGTAGAGGACAAGTACAGCTATATGATAGCAGAGATTGACAGCAAACTATTGAAAGTAATGAAGGGCTTGGGATTTGGCACACGTCAAATAGGGAAATCCATAGATTACCTGACATCGGAAACTGTTCCTGTATGTTCCAGTAAGAGAGGTATAATGGGGTTCTTTTCAAAGTATGGTGAACTTTGCAAGGCTGCATGATTACACTTTTGTGTAATATTTCAGACAACAAATTCAGAATTACACAAAAGTGTAACGATATAATTTGGAGAAACCAATACATTTGCAACATCGAAAGACAAGAAAAGTTGTCGGCATATCATGATGTTGACTCCAAAATTATAATAAGACAATACATATAATAAATAATATAATGTTTATGAAAAAGAAAATTCTCACGTTGCTCATGTCTGGCTGCTATGGTATTCTTGCTGCACAAACTACGGGAACGGTCGTAGATGAAAACAAGCAACCATTACCAGCTGCAACGGTTTCGTTGTTTCGTGAAAGCGAAAATAAGATGATTAGTGGAGTAGTAACTGATATGAATGGCGGCTTTGAACTGAATACGCATGAAGGAGAGAACTATAGAATAAGGATATCTTTTGTTGGGTATTCTACGCAGGAAATTAAATGCCAAAACATTTCTAAGCACCTTTCGGTGGGTACAATCATGTTGGAACCAGAAAGTAAGCAGCTTAATGACGTTACAGTGATCGCCAACAACGTAATACAAAAAGCTGACCGCCAAATAATTATCCCTAATCTGCTTCAGCAAAAAACATCAAGCAATGGTTTAAGTTTGTTGCAGCATCTTCAGCTTTCACGAATCTCTGTAAATACGCTTGACAGTAAGGTGACTACCACTATGGGGGATGCCGTAGAGTTACGTATTAATGGTGTAAAGGCAGAGATACAGGAGGTGAAGGCTCTCTTGCCGGCAGACGTATTGAGAATAGAATATCATGATAATCCTGGTCTAAGATACGGAAATGTAGCTGCCGTAATTGACATTATCTTAAAAGAAAAGAAGAATGGTGGAAGCATCTCCGGAGAGTTTATGAACACTATCAATCCCTTAGGTATAGGAGATTATCAGTTATCGGGTAATTATCATGTAGGTAAGTCAAACTTCAAGGCATCTGTAAACTGGAATCGACGTGATGTAAACTGGTTACGTGAAAACATGGAGGCTTTCCATGCAACGACCCCCAGTATCAGTAACTATGAGATAGGGCAAAAGACAAAGGCACGATATGACAACATCAATCTATCCATAGGATACGATTACATAAATAGCGGAAACATATTGAGTGTTACTTTTCGTGATTTATATAACAATACGCCTCATGCGGTATCTGATAGAAATTCCAAACTTATTCAGGATAGCAATACATTCGATATCAAGGACCGCACCAAGTCAAGGAGCAACAATCCATCGTTAGATATTTATTATCAGCATGAGTTTACCAAGGATCGGCATCTGTTCTTTGACCTGATAGGAACATATATCAATACTAAAAACGACCGTTTATATCGCCAATCTCTGGGGAATGCTGTGCAGGAAATAACTTCCCATGTCAATGGCAATAAATATTCGACCATAGCTGAAGTTATTTACGAGCAGAAAATCAAGGATTCGCGGTTGTCATTCGGTCTGCGACATCAGCAGATGTACACAAAAAACGCATATGATGGAAACACATCCTCAAGCGTAAAGATGAATACAGGTGAGAGTTATGGTTTTGGAGAATGGGCTTCAAAGTTAGGAAAACTGGATTATATGGTAGGTGTAGGTGCTATGAGAACCTATGTTAGCCAAGGAAATGCCAAACAGGTAAAATATATATTTCGTCCAACTATTCAGCTGGGGTACCGTTTCAACAATTATCTGTCAATACGCTACAAAGCCTACATGGGAGGCTACGCACCCTCACTTGCCGAATTAAGCGATGTTGAACAACACATAGACATTTACCAAATACGCCGTGGAAATCCAAATCTACAGGCGGTCAGATTTTTCTCTAATGAACTATCAATTAGCGTAGGAACAAAATATATTAGTGCAGAATGGTTTACTCGTTATAGCTATGATGATAAACCATATATGGAAGAAACAACCTATTCGAATGGCTTCTATGTTAGGAGTTATGCCAATCAAAGAGGCTTCCATCGTCTGAACTCTCAAATAAACCTAAAAGTACAACCTTGGAGGGATTATATGTCCATCCAATTTACCCCATTTGTCAATCGCTATATCAGCAATGGCAATACCTATACGCATACACATACTAACTGGGGCTTGCGTGCCAACTTAATGGGAATGTACAAGAATTGGTATGTAGGCGCCAATCTTGAGACAAGTTTTCATAGACTGTGGGGGGAGACACTTAACAAAGATGAGAAATCACATAGTATAGTTTTTGGGTACAATAGAGAAAAATGGGGTGTAGAACTCCAGTTGCAGAACATCTTCAGTTCACGTTATGAAATGTCTGTAGAAAATCTTTCCCATCTTGCTCCTTATAATCAAATGGTATGGTCGAAAAATCTATGTAAGGTTTTTGGCATAGACTTTCATTTCAACCTGAACTTTGGAAAGCACGGTTCTGAGGTGAACCAACGTATTCATAACTCTGATACTGATGCAGGTATTGTGCCAACAACGAAGTAGCAGATAAATATAAATTCACGTACAGATAAAGAGGATGTCGAAAATCTTTAAAAGAGTAGACGTTATTAAATACTTTTAGCCTTATGGCAGAAATTAATTTAAAAAAGCTCCTTGATGAGTCCATGTTGAAAGAAATCGATCAAGATTGCATTATTTTGAACGAAGAGCAGGCCGACGAATTATACGGAGGAGCAGAATGGGGTTACTATGGTAACTGTTCATTCGGTAATTGTCACTAAGACAGTTACAAAATGAGTATTAGGGGATGCTAACTCTGGAGCGTGAGTTTTACTCCGACAATAGCATTCCCTTTTTTCTAATATTATAACATAGAAAATGGAAAATAAACTTAAACTCTCAGCATATTTATTTAAGAATTTATATCACATTAAGAGACATCAATTAGGTCTCTTCTTTTCTGGAAGAACAGCAAAAAACATTTTTGTATCAGCTAACACCTATAATTCTGTCATCAATGAAGATTTTAGGCATATAGACAAAAATACAATGGAGTTATTAATTAAAGCAAAGGTGCTTGTTCCAAAGGAAGAAGACGAGTTTAGATCAATAAACATAGAAAACCAAAAGATTTTAAAGAAGCAAAGACAGTACCATAGTGAGCACCTATATATGTCCATTCAACCAACTGATAAATGTCAATTTGCTTGTAACTATTGTGGTCAAGAGCACAACCATGCAGAAATCAGTATAGATACCATAGAATGTCTCATCAAACAGATTGATATTAAATTATCTGCACATGATTATCAGGACATGGAAATAGGATGGTTTGGAGGAGAACCGTTATGCGCCTTAGATAAAATGCGTATAATCAATAAGCATATAAAAATTCTGACAAATAAGCATAAGATTAAAAATCTATCTCATATAACTACAAATGGCTATATACTCACGCCAGATGTATATAGAGAGTTAAAGGAACAATTTAATTGCAGGAGGATAGAAATAACAATAGATGGAGATAAGGAATTCCATGACAAGCACCGTTTCACGTGTAGCGGTAAAGGAACTTTTGTTAAATTATACAACAATTTAAAGTCTATAGTCTCAAGCCCATACTATGATAAGACTAAATGCATGATAACCATTCGATGTAATATTGATCAAAGTAATATAGATGGTGTTATTCCACTTTTACATAAACTGTACAATGATGGGATGCAGGATAAAATTCGTTTTTATTGTGCATGTGTTGTTTCATGGGCAAACAATGGTGCTGGTGATGCCAAGACATGGAAGATAATTGGGAAAAAGTCTACAGAGTATATACTTTATATGCTAACGCATGGTTTTAGAACAGAGATTCTTCCGCACAGAAGTGGGCCTTATATATGTATTGGGACAATGAAAGAGTCCTTAATGTATGATGCTTATGGTAATATTTACGACTGTTCGGAGACAGCCTATTCTACAAGATATTTAGGAGGTCCATTGCATTTGGGCAATATACATAACCGAGGTAATAAGCGCAAAAATAGTGCCTTAGCGACCATTCCCCACATGTTGTTAAGTGGTCAGATTAAACAGTGTAAAGATTGTAAGTATTATCCTTTATGTGGAGGATTATGTCCACTTGCATTATATGAGAAAGAACCTAGATGCCCTATGTTTATATATAATATAGAGGATCGCATGCTAATAAATGCTATATACAGACTTAACCATATAAAATAATAACATAATGCATATAATTCAAACATATAGTCAGTTAAGAAGTTATGGACTGAACTTTTGCGGAGGTTATTTATCTCCACTAGTCAATTGGCTATCAATAGCATTGAGTGGATTACTCTTAAAAGAGTATAACCCACAAATACCCCTTTGTATGTATACAAATTTTGAGTTAAAACATATATTTAAAGATTTGTTTCTATTGCCATATGATACATACTTCATATTGGATGACATCAAGAATGAGTATAGGGATTTTTACTGTTACCCTAAAATTCAAACATATAGTATGCAAAATGCTCCCTTTTTGCATATAGACTGTGATGTGTTTTGCAAGGAAGCGCTCAAGAAGCGCTTATTAACAGCAGACTTAGTAGCCCAGCATGAAGAAAACGATTCAAATTTCTACATGTTAGTACTAAACCATTTGAAATCATGCAATGCGATAATTCCTGATTACATGAGAGTATGTTTCGGTGAAAATAATATACATTCATATAATGCAGGGGTATTGGGTGGTAATAATGTGTTCTTTTGGAAAGAGTACATTGAATATGTTAAAGATTTTTTATCAAGCAATGCTAATAGTATAAGAAAGTCAGACAAGAAGTTTCTTTATAATGTTGTTTTTGAACAATGGATTTTTTATGCCTTAGCACATACAAAAAGAATCAAGGTTGAAACATTTATTAAGGGTGTTGTTAAGGATTTTGTTATGCCTTGGGGAACAGTCCCTGACCAAGTAGTGGAAGCTAACAATCATCCTTATATTCACATAATGAATTACAAAAGTCATCCACGCTGTAATAGCTATATCATTAGGCAAATGTATAGGAAGTATCCAGAGTATTTTGACCGAATACTCTATGTATGCCATAAAAATGATATTTGTCAAAAAATCACACTAAAAGGTATTGCAAATAGTGAGTATGAGAAAAGAGCAATAGAATATGAAAAAATATCTAATGGAGACTTATTAAACTCTATAATTTCAATTTCTCCTGATGTTAAATTCATAAGTAATAAAAAAGTTTCAACATTACCTGATAAAAAGGAATGCAAACAGGAGGGATATCTAAAAACATACAATACATATCTTGCGCAGAATGTGTATATAAAATACGACTCTGTTATGACAAATCTACTTAAAATATTTAGGAAGCCTATTCGGTTAAACGAAATAATAACAGACTTGAATCCCTTTCAACAAGAATATTTAATTACAAGTATTCGCAAGGGATTATTTGATAATGTATTAATTATATGACACCATAAAATAACAAAACATAGTGCATACTTTATAATTAATACTTTGGTGGCATGAGCATAATGCTACACTAATGTATTTTAAGTGTACTAATTATATAGTCATATACACTCAGAAGGTTTAATACTTATACAACCTAAAATTAAGGTTTTTGTTAGTAGCTTAAAGGTATTTTTAGAAAAAGATTTTGTTTTATTAATATTATTGCATACATGAGGTTTTTACAGACATATTACAGTTTCTCCACAGATGAAGATCCTATGTTCGATAAAGCAGGATTTCTCTCACCTGAATTTCATTGGATAACTATGGCTATTAGTTGCCTTTTACTAAAGCAGCATTATGGTCATGTTACGCTGTATTGCAATTCCACAGCTAAAAAAGTTGTTGAAGAATTGTGTATTCCTTATGATCAGATAGTAACAATTCCGAATATTATGGAAGGGTATTCTGGCTATGAATTATGGGCTTTGCCAAAATTATATACATACAGTGAACAGCATGAACCATTTTTACATGTAGATTGTGATTTTTTGTTGTATGACAGCTTACCAGATTCCTTTTGGAAAGCAGACTTATTCGCACAAAATATTGAGTATGACGATCAATTGTATAATCGTAAGTGCATAGATCGTTTCATACAAGTTGGAGGAAAAATTCCCAATTTTGCAGATATAGAGCTTAAAAATAAGATTATTAGTGTGGCTAATGCAGGCGTACTCGGAGGAAATGATGTGAAATTCATTCAATACTACACAGAACAAGCATATAGATTTATATATAACAATGATAGGATTTTGAAACTTAATCATGACGGTTTTATAAATTCTGTTTACGAGCAACTTTTCTTTTATTGCCTAGCTCAAAAATATAATAAAACTATAAGCTACTGCACTGAAGGTGAAAAATTAAGTACTTTGTTTGATTGGATGAATCTTGATATGTCGTGTTTGAAAAAACACGGCTATTGTCATATGCTTGGAAATATAAAAAAAAGAAATGATGCACAAATTTTTGCATCAAGGCTTCTAGAAAAAATAGATCCTGCTTTACATCATCATATAATCAATACATATATCCAGCATGGCGGTATCCCAATATCTAATTATCTGAATTTTATAGATACTCCTTATATCCATCATTACAGGACTTCCAACGAAATATTAGAAAGGTCACGTAGTTTTAAAGTTTCTAAAAATTATGATATAGGAAAAATAATGAAAGAAAGAATCTATACCGAAATTAAGAAACTGGACAACACGTGCATCAAAGTTGAGAAACAACTAGAAGATAATAAGAAGGAATTTTTTAAAAAGCAGTATACTTGCATTAATAGCTTTTGGGAAAATGAGAGATTATATGAGAGTAATTGTCAGTTTATTTTAAATCCTTTTATTAGCTTGACAGATATATCATCAGAAACATTGATGTATATTACAAAAAATCAAAAAATTGAAAATAAAATGTATAAAGTTGTAACTATACCAGATGCTTTTCGTCAAACAGTTTATGAAGTAGTTGCTCGTGGAACGGTTGAAACTATTATAGACTATCTCCTACAGGAGCATACAGCAACAGCCTCCGATATAATAGATAATGTTTGTGCACTATCACAAAACAAATATGGTAAAGAAGAGTATGAAGCTAATTTAAGATATGTAGAAAGAATTATTTACCGGATGATAGAAAACTGTATTTTAACAATATCGAATATCTAACGTCCAGTTTTATTTTTGACTATTATTGAAATATTAATGCTAAAGCTCACAGTTTAATGAAACATATTCGTTTCTTACATCAATACGATTCTATGCAATGTGGTATTACATGCTTACAAATGATATGCGAATATTATGGAAAAAGATACTCTTTATCTTTTTTAGAAAAACTATGTACGCCAACTACAGAAGGAATTTCTTTATTGGGACTAAGTAAAGCTGCAAATTACCTAGGCTTTGATACGATTTGTACCCAGATAGATATTACCAATTTATCCAAATATCCGTTACCTTGTATTCTCCATTGGAATCAGAATCATTTTGTAATACTATATAAAATAAGAAGAGACAAGAGATTTTATATAGCAGATCCTAGTAAAGGATTAATTAAATATAATTTAGAGGAATTTAAGAGTCATTGGATTAGTACAAGATTGAAAGATAAAGAGCAAGGAATCGCTATGCTTTGCAGTACTACTCAGTTACTTGATAACAATAATATTAAAGAAGAATCCAAGCTGAAAGAAGAACGCTCACTCAAGTTTCTTTTCGGTTATGTCAAAAAATACGGAAAGCACTTTGGGCAGATAGTCTTAGGCTTACTTGTGGGCAGTCTGCTGCAACTTATCCTGCCTTTCCTCACGCAATCAATTGTGGATGTGGGAATCAAAAACCAGAACATCGGTTTTATTTGGTTAATACTCTTGGGACAACTTGTCCTTACCATGAGCCGTACTGCCATTGATTTTATCCGTCGTTGGCTCTTACTGCATATCTCTATGCGGATCAATATTTCTCTTGTGAGTGACTTCTTCATCAAGCTGCTCAAACTGCCGATGTCGTTCTTCGACACTAAACTGATGGGCGACCTTATGCAGCGTATGGGTGACCATAGTAGGGTGAACACGTTCTTAACTCAAAAGACACTTAGCATCGTGTTCTCCCTCTTTACCTTTGTGGTGTTCAGCATCGTGCTGCTATCCTATAATTGGCTTGTCTTTACCATCTTCATGCTCGGTAGTCTGCTCTATGGCGGTTGGCTTGCACTCTTCCTCAGGCGCAGAAAAGTACTTGATTACGAACTCTTCGAGCAGCAAGCCATCAACAACAACAAGACCTACGAGTTTATCACCTCTATGCAGGAGATAAAACTCCAAGATTGTGAACAACGTCGTCGTTGGGAATGGGAGGACGTGCAGGCAGACCTCTTTGGAGTGCAGATGAAATCCCTTAAACTCCAACAGACACAAGAGGCTGGTAGCATATTCATCAACGAACTGAAAAACATCGTAATCACCGTGGTGGCAGCCACAGCCGTCATTCACGGACAGCTCACGCTGGGTATGATGCTTGCCGTGCAGTATATCATTGGGCAACTCAACTCACCTGTCGAGCAGTTGATGAGTTTCTTCTATTCGGTGCAGGATGTGAAGATAAGTCTTGAGCGTATCAATGAAATCCACCGCATGGATGATGAGAACGGAAAGCAAGGATTGGAAATGGCAGTGAAAGAAAAAAATCAAGGCATAGACCTTGAAGCCGTAAACTTCAAGTACGATTCTCACGCATTGAAAACCATCATTGATGATGTAAGCCTCACAATCCCCAAAGGTAAGGTAACTGCCATTGTCGGAGCGTCGGGTAGCGGAAAGACCACCCTCATCAAACTGATGTTGGGCTATTATCCCGTATTGGGAGGACAAATCACCATAGGCGGAACAGGTGTAAATACGCTAAATAAGAAGTGGTGGCGCAGACAGTGTGGCGTGGTGATGCAAGACGGTGTGATATTCTCCGAGAGTATAGCAAGGAATATAGCCGTAGATGATGGTGAGATTGACAAGGAGCGATTGCAAAGGGCAGCCGAAATAGCTTGTATTCATGACTATGTAATGGGACTTCCCTTAAAATACAACACTAAGATTGGTCGCGATGGCGTTGGCTTGAGTCAAGGACAGAAACAGCGTATCTTGATAGCAAGAGCTGTATACAAGAACCCCGATTATATTTTCCTTGATGAAGCCACCAACTCGCTCGATGCCAATAACGAGCGCATGATTGTGGAGCATCTGGATGAGTTCTACAAAGGCAAGACGGTAGTTATCGTAGCACACCGACTAAGCACGGTGAAGAATGCTGACCAAATAGTGGTACTGGATAAAGGCAAGGTGGTCGAGATTGGCAACCACGAGGAACTCACGGCAAAGCGTGGTGCATACTACAATCTTGTAAAGAATCAATTGGAGTTAGGAAACTAACGTAAAGGAAAAACAACTATGGTAGACGACAAGATAGAACTCCGCAGCGAGAAGGTAAGGCACATCATTGGCGAGATACCGTCAAAAATTGTACGCTATGGCATCATGATTATCACTATTGTAATATTAGGACTACTGGCAGGTGCATACTTTATACCTTATCCTGAAACCATCAGTGCAAAAGTACAGATGACAAATGCCCGTCAAGGCACAATCGCCGTTCCCTATAAATACGTAAATACGTTAGCGAGAGGAATGACGGTAAACATCGAATTTGAGGGTTACGATGCAGAAACCTACGGAGTTGCAAATGGTGTAATAACAGCCACATCGCATATACCCTTACAAACGGCAGAAGGCAACGTGTTCACGGCACAGGTAAGGATAACAGATTGCAAGTATAATCTCATCAGCGGAATGACAGGCACCGCATCTATACTTGTAAGCAATGAAAGCATACTTCAGAGGATTGTCAGGCAAATAACAAACATCATATAATTTCCTTTTTAATCGTAATCAAGCGGTGAAAGAAGAAGGGCAGTTGTAGTTACTGCGTAGTACCATTGTTTCGGGTATTTTACTACACGTTAATCCTTTTTCTTTCACCGCTTTAACTCCTATTGTAGTAATGTAGTAAGATATAATCGGTGAAAGAAAAAGGAAAGATAAGAAATAATCATTAGTTATTCGTGTTACCGAGCAGAAATATCGGTGTTATCACGGATGCAGGTTTCTGCAATCTCTCACAGAGATACTCTCTAAATAAATGGGCTTCCGTGCTGTCCAACTGAAAAGACAGGGCGATGATGACAGGAAGCGGATAGAGCGGAGCATAACCTTTTAGTTGTTCGTTTGCATAAATATCTTCCTCACCTGCAATCCTCTCATCGAGATATAGGTTGGAGGATTTTATTATCGTTTGCATCCTATGGTTGAGTTTCCTCCATGTTACCCCGA
>NZ_JBWPJP010000021.1:0-44148 GCF_056583855.1 Prevotella sp. C0209C1
AAGAGCGGCAAACGAGACTCGAACTCGCGACCCCGACCTTGGCAAGGTCGTGCTCTACCAACTGAGCTATTGCCGCATTCTATAAATATTAACTCCTCTCTAGAAGTTTACAATTTGTTGTCGGGGCGACAGGATTCGAACCTGCGACCGCCTGGTCCCAAACCAGGAGCGCTACCGGACTGCGCTACACCCCGCTGCAAGTCAACAATTAACATGTTAGCCTCTACAACTGTAATTTATAACAACACGGCTAATCATTTCTGAATTGCGAGTGCAAAGGTAAACAATTATTTTTTAAACACAAATATTTTAGCGAAAAAATAATAAACTTTTTTTATAAAAAGGCTTGTTATTTAAGTTCACCTTATTATATATATCCAAGATTTTAAATATATAAAACACCTTTTTAAATCTTATTTATATCCACATAGCCATGCATCACTGCATAAATAGTGAGCGCAGAAACACTTCTCATACCCAATTTATCCATAATATTTTTACGATGAGTAATTACTGTTGTCAAACTAATATTCAGCTTATCTGCTATTTCCTTATTAATCATTCCTTGCACTATCAAAGATAACACCTCTATTTCACGATTACTCAACAGCTTATTTTTAAGAACTGCCGGCAGCTCTGGCAAATTCTTTCCACCAGGATGCCCATATTGTTCCATCCTTAATATAGAACGAATTAGCTTTTCCTCTGGAACATTTAAACATAGACTATGAAAGCCTGATAACTGAGAATTAGGATCACATGTCATAGTTAAAACAATAGTTTTATGTATATTATTAGAAAAAAATACACGATTCTCTAAAACAATAGTTTGAGCTACAAAAAAATGATAAAATCTGTTTGGATCGGCTCTTTGAAAATCAGGAAAAGAAGAAAAAGCCTCAACTGTCATAATAGGAATTACATTTTGCAAAATTTGTTTCAACCCTAACACCACTAAAGTATTAGGTTCTATTATAGCCATTCGAGGGCGTCCTTGTTCTACACTCATAACAAATTAATTCTTCGTTTTTATATTAAAGCTTTACACTACTAATATCTACTAAATTATTTACAATTGCATAGATGGTCAATCCTGCAGGTGAATGTATCTGCAGCTTACGTGCAATATTACGCCTATGAGTAATAACAGTATTAGTAGAAATACAAAGGTGATCTGCTATTTCTTTATTAGCCATACCTTGTACTAAAGCTATTATAACTTCTTTTTCACGATCACTAAGAGTATCGCTTGCTTCAGGATTCTTGCTAATCATATTTGATATTTTAGCACTCACTCCATTCTGCTTTATCCGTTCCTCTAAATTACGTATAACTGGAATAAATATATAATCTTCAACTTTAGCATGCTGTGTTAGCCATTCTTCACAATTATAGATATCGAACAAAGCTGCAGCAAGTTGATTATTACGTTGAGTATCTGTCGGTAAATACTTTACTATTATATCTTTTATTTCACCAAGCTGCTCCTCTGTTTGACGATGATGCTTAGAAAATGTTTCTATATTATAATCATCAGTAGTTTTTCCATTTAATAATACTTCAACATAAGAAAAAACTGTTTTTTCTTCGTACGACATATGCTTAGCTATTGTTTTAGCATATTCATCAAATAGCTTTATAATAAGTTTAGCTAAATTATCATTAGGATCAACAGCAGCAATTAGTTCTTTACGTATAGTTGGTAATTCGTAATCCAAATAATATACATGACTAGATTTAAGATACTGTAACAATGTAGGAATAGAGAGCTTATCCAAATCATCCCAGTCATTACTATTATTTACAGTAAAGTTTACTATAAATAGAAAAGTATTAGTATCTACATTTTGAGCTTCACAAACTTCCTTTACAGTTTTATCTCCAAAACCTAAATTAATACCAAAACGACCTATACTTTGTAAGATTTCATAATTATCATTGATAAGACTAATCATCTTATCATCTGCCTCGTATATTTTATGGTTTTTCATCTGCTTTACCCTTCATTTTTAATCAAATTACAAAGTAACAAAAAAATGCACATTAATAATAATTAATTTTAAGTATTTATATTTATTTTACTTAAAATTTACCGCTACAAAGCTCTCTCTTATCTTTATAATAAAAAGAGCTAAAGACTCAAATAAACCTTACTTTAGCTCTTTTAAAATATCAAAAGTCTATTTATTCTGGCTTCATATTGGTGTACACATTTTGCACATCATCAAATTCCTCTAGACGTTCTACCATCTTATCTATCGTTGCACGCTCTTCTGTAGTAACTTCTTTTAAATCGTTTGGAATACGAGTAAACTCTGCAGAAGTAATCTCAAATCCATTCTCTTCTAAATGCTTTTGAATGTCTCCAAAGCTTTTAGGATCACCATAAATAGTTATTTCGTTTTCGTCCTCATCTTCATCAAACTCATCATCTACACCAAAGTCTATCAAATCTAAAATTAATTCCTCCATATCCACTCCCTCTTTCTTTTTAAAAGAGAATACAGCCTTATGGTCAAACAAAAAACTTAATGAGCCTTGTGTGCCCATATTTCCATTAAACTTATTAAAAATAGAACGCACATCACCTACTGTTCGAGTAGTATTATCTGTTAAAGTGTCTACAAACACAGCAATACCATGCGGTCCATATCCCTCATAAGTTACTTCTTTATAATCACTAGTATCTTTACCCATAGCATTCTTAATAGCACGCTGAATATTGTCTTTAGGCATATTCTCGCGCTTACAAGTAGCTATGATGGCACGTAGACGTGGATTATTCTCAGGTTCAGGACCACCTGCCTTAACAGCAATAGCAATCTCTTTACCTAACTTAGTAAATGTACGAGCCATATGGCCCCAACGCTTTAGCTTTGTCGCTTTGCGATATTCAAATGCTCTTCCCATGAGAATAAATTTTTATTAACGGAGTTCTGCCCCGAGTTTTATAGTTAAATTCTTAATTAATTTCTGCATAATAGCATCTATTGCCTTATCATTGAGAGTTTTTGTTGTGTCTTGGAGAATAAAGTTTACAGCATAACTCTTTTTACCTACAGGTAAATTCTTACCTTGATATACATCAAACAATTCCACCTTCTTTAACAATTTCTTTTCTGTTTGCCGAGCTATTTCTTCTATCTGCACAAACTCTATTTTATTATCTAATAGCAATGCTAAATCTCTACTAACTGCTGGATACTTAGAAAGTTCTTCATACTGGAGATTATTCTTACGAACAACTTTCATAAGTTCTTCCCAATTTATCTCTGCGTAGAACACCTTCTGACCTATATCCATACGCTTCAACAAAGCTATACTTAATATTCCTAATTCAGCTATAATCTTACCATTCCTTGTTTTTAACGCAATTGCTTTATCAAAAATATTATTGTCCGAGTGTTCACTGACTAACGCTCCCTGGCGCACTCCCACTCTACGAAGAATATTCTCTACATATGCTTTCAATTCATAAAAGCTGCTATCCTCGTCAGGATGAGCCCAAGAACCTTCTACATGTTTACCTGTTACCCATAAAGCAAAATGATGCTCTTGACTATAGGCTCTTACTGGATTATCTAAAGAATATCTATCCTGTGAAAACTTATAAATATTACCTGTCTCAAAAAAGCGTAAATTAGTAGCTTTACGATTAATATTATAAGCCAAGCTCTCTAAACCTCCAAATAATAAAGTTTGACGCATCACACCAAGGTCTGCCGATAATGGATTCATTACCTTTACAGTTTCTTCCCAAGTATACTTATTCCACTTTCCATGATCATAATAAGAAGTCTTTGTAAGAGAATTGTTTAAAATTTCAGAAAAGCCTGCTCCCACTAACTGCTCACTTACTATATTTTCACGATGATAATCCTTATCTGCCTCTTCTGCTATTGTTAAAGACGACTTTAACATTGTAGGGATTTCTACATTATTATATCCATATATACGCAATATATCTTCTACTACATCACAAGGTCGTTGTACATCTACACGGTAAGCAGGAACTAATAGATCAATACCATGCTCATCTTCATTTTCTATCTTCATCTCAAGAGAGGTTACAATGCTCTTTATCGTAGAAACACCTATCTGCTTACCTATTAACCGATCACAATATTCAAAATTTAATCTTACAGGGAAATCGGCTATTGGCGAAGGATACTCATCGCATATTTCCATACTTACTTTTCCTCCAGCCAACTGCTGACAAAGTATAGCTGCTTGTTTTAATGCATATATTATACCATTAGGGTCTACACCACGCTCAAAACGAAAGCTCGCATCTGTAGATAAACCATGGCGGCGCGCACTCTTACGTATCCAAGTAGGATGAAAATAAGCACTTTCTAACACTACATTTTTTGTAGTTTCATAGGTTCCGCTACCTTTTCCTCCAAAAACACCAGCAATACACATAGGCTCTTCTTCATTACATATAGCTAAATCGTGCTTGCCTAATATATGCTCTTCGCCATCAAGAGTAACAAATCGCTTTCCCTCGTTCTTATCTCTTACTATAATATGGTTGCCTTTCACCATATCTGCATCAAAACAATGCATAGGCTGGCCATATGCCCACATTATATAATTAGTAATATCTACAATATTATTAATAGGGCGTAATCCTATCACACTTAACTTATCTTGCAACCATTTCGGGCTTTCTTTCACCTCACAACCTGTTATACTCAAACAGGCATAACGCCTACAAGCTGAGGTGTTTTCTATTGTTACCTTTATAGGAAGATTATTATTATCTACATGAAAATCATCACATGAAGGGCGGTGTAAACTCGTTTCATAACCATTTTGTCTCAACCATGCGTACAAATCTCGAGCCACTCCATAATGACTTAAAGCATCTGCACGATTAGCCGTAATATCTATATCAAACACCCAATCACTATCTAACTGATAATATTCTGCTGCTGGCATACCTACAATAGCTTCTTCCGGTAAGACTATAATACCATCATGCGACTTACCTACACCTATCTCATCTTCTGCACATATCATACCAAAGCTATCTACGCCGCGTAATTTGCTCTTTTTTATAACAAATTCCTTATCGCCATCATACAGTACGCATCCTAAATCGGCAACAATAACCTTCTGACCAGCTGCTACATTAGGGGCTCCACAGACAATCTGCTGAGCTTCCCCCTTACCAAGATCTACGGTGGTTATATGTAAATGATCCGAATTAGGATGATCTTCACAAGTAAGAACCTTACCTACAAATAGTCCTTTTAATCCACCACGAACAGTTTCCACCTCCTCTAATGAGCCTACCTCTAACCCTGTAGATGTCAAAGCCTCAGCAAGATGCTTAGGTGTCAAAGAAAAATCTACATATTGTTTTAACCACTTGTATGATATCTTCATTATTTATATGATATTTTAGTATGTTTTTGAAATGCAAATTTAATAAAAAAGTTAGATATAACAAAAAGCTACAGAGGTAAGATTTAATAACCATTTCATAACAAAGCAACCTATACCTTAATATATTAAGCTATACAAACTACTTCATATACTATAACTGTTATTATATACTTACATCGATTTGCTTAGAATCCTATTTTTAAGAAAAGTACACTTAGGATTTTTTATTAGTAAGCCATGTTTTGCTTACTTATATTGTAACAACATTAGACCTCTTGGATATGTACACACTACCTTTACCACCTGATATTTTCACTCGAGCCCCTACCTACGTATTGGATTTATCATTACTCACAATAACGACCAACTACTCACTTAGATAAAATCATTTCATTATCTGGAACATGGTAAATCTTTTTACCTATATTTTTCCACCTGTCAAAAAAAGTGATTTGACTTACATTATCTATAATACATCTCTTGCGGAAGTAGAGGGATTCAAACCCCCGATACGCGATAAGGCGTATACCGGATTTCGAGTCCAGCGCATTCGGTCACTCTGCCATACTTCCTCTTATTAATAGCAAAATTAATACAAAAACCGAAAAACACCAAATTAATCAAACAAAACTTTATCCAACCTCTCTCTAAACTCCTGCGCTCTACTTTGACGAATAGATACAACCATCTCACACATGTTATCAAAAGATTGGTCTATAATACGAGGCTTCATATCTTTTATTATGCGCATAACAACATTCATCTTTAAATAAGAAAAAGCAAACTTAATATGCTCTTCTATAAAACGTTCTTCTATTATACAGTTACTAATAGCAGCGGCAGCGGCAGTTCTATATGCCTCTATAAGTCCGCTTGTCCCTAAATTGATTCCACCATAATAACGTACTACAACAACTAATATATTAGTAAGGCTATTACTATTAATCTGTCCAAGAATAGGTTTACCTGCCGTAGAAGAAGGCTCTCCATCGTCTACTGCTCTAAATTCATTTCTATCAGCCCCTATTACATAAGCATAACAACAATGACGCGCATCATAAAACCTCTTACGATAAGTTTTTACTATATCTAAAGATTCCATAGAAGAGCATACATGATGTGCAAAGGCGAAGAATTTACTCCGCTTCTCAGAGTAAAACCCCTCGCCTACTCTTGTTTCCAATATTGTTTTATACTTATCGTTACACATAAATAGGTATTAAGCACACAACACTTTCTTTACTCAAGCTTATGTATAACAAGTCCTGAACGAAGTTTTGGCTCAAACCATGTTGCCTTAGGTGGCATAATCTTACCGCTATCTGCAATATTCATAATCTGCTGCATAGATACTGGATATAAAGCTAAAGCCCAACGCATCTCACCACTATCTACACGACGTTTTAGCTCCTCTAAACCACGTAAACCGCCCACAAAATCGATACGCTTATCTGTTCGCAAATCTTTAATGCCCATCAAGTCATCAAGAATTAACCTACTAGATATATCTACATCAAGAACACCTATAGGATCAGAATCATCATACGTTCCCTCTTTTGCTGTCAAGCTATACCAATTTTCATCAATATAAAGCGAAAATTCATGTAACTGCTTAGGCCTATAGGCTGTCCTACCTTTCTTCTGAACAATAAAATTTTTAGTTAAAGCAGTAAGGAACTCTTCTGTTGTCATTCCATTTAGATCCTTTACTACACGATTATAATCTAAAATAGTTAGCTCACTTGCTTGAAAACATACAGACATAAAATAATTATACTCTTCCTTTCCAGTATGATTCGGATTTTGTTTAGCCTTCTCTGCACCAACTAATGCTGCCGCTGCAGAGCGATGATGACCATCTGCAATATAAAGACTCGGCATCTTTGCAAACTCTTCCGTAATTGTTTTTATATCTTTCTCATCATCAATAATCCAAAGTTGATGCCTAAAACCATCTATAGGAGCTACAAAATCGTATTCTGACTCAGTCTTAGCATAACGCTTAATAAGACTATCTAGAGTTTTATTATCTGGATAGGCAAAAAATACAGGCTCTATATTAGCATTATTTACACGAACATGCTTCATACGATCTTCCTCCTTATCACGACGAGTTAATTCATGTTTTTTTATAACTCCAGTTAAATAATCATTAACGTATGCACCAACAACAAGTCCATATTGTGTTTTACCATTCATTGTCTGAGCATATATATAATAATGCTCTTTATCGTCCTGAACTAACCAGCCTTTTTCCTGAAACTTCTTAAAATTAGCTACAGCACTCTCATAAACACGATCATCATATTCACTTGTACCTTCCTCAAAGTTAATCTCTGGCTTAATTATATGATATAAACTCTTTTCATTATCTCCAGCCTCTTCTCTTGCCTCTTCTGAGTTGAGTACATCATAAGGACGACTTTGAACTTCTTCTACAAACTTCTTTGGTGGGCGAACACCTCTAAATGGTTTTACAATTGCCATAATATTTAGGTTTTAGGATAAAAATTAATCACTCTCTTTTTAAAAAGGATATTATAATGTACATAATTACTTTTTATAGTACATTATAATATTCCTTTTATATACAAAAATAAGTAATCTTATCTGATAAAAAAAAATTATTTATTTACTTGGAATTTAGTATCACCTGTAGCAAAGAATGCTTTTATTTGCCTTGCTGCAGCAATACCAGCATTTGAATTAGCCTCAGCAGTCTGAGCTCCCATCTTCTTTGGTGTGCTAAAATATCTACCTTCAAACTTGACAAATTCTGCATCTGCATCAGGCTTAATATCTGTTATATACTTAATGTCTGCGCGATCGTTCATTAAACGGATTAACTCCTCTTCATTAATAACTTCCTTGCGAGCAGTGTTTATAACAATTCCACCCTTAGGCATCATATTTACTAAATTATAATTAATACTCTTCTTTGTTTCAGGAGTAGCAGGGATATGCAAAGACACTATATCACACTTCTTAAACAACTCCTTCTCGTCATTAACAGCATGAACTCCGGAAGCCTCTATAACATTAGCTGGACAAAAAGCATCATAAGCATAGATATCCATTTCAAAGCCCTTTGCTACACGAGCTACATTACGCCCAACATTACCAAAAGCAAGTATACCCAACTTCTTTCCTTTTAATTCTGTACCTGGTTTTCCATTATAAAAGCCACGAATAGCAAATACTAATAAACCAAAAACAAGCTCTGCCACAGCATTTGAATTCTGCCCCGGAGTATTTTCTACTACAACATTATTAGCTATAGAAGCTGCTAAATCGATATTATCATAACCTGCACCAGCACGTACTATTATCTTCAAATTTTTAGCAGCAGAAAAAACCTCTGCATCTATCTTGTCAGATCTAATTATCATTGCATCAACGTCAGCAACAGCTGACAATAACTGCGATTTATCTGTATATTTTTCAAGCAGCACAACTTCATGTTTTGCCCCCTCAAGTTCCTCTTTAATACCTTTAACAGCAGCTTCTGCAAAAGGTTTTTCGGTAGCTATTAAAACTTTCATAGTAATATGTATTTATTAAGTTTAAATATATTTTGAAACATCAGCAAGTAACCTTTTCTATCTACTCACTGATGTTTCTTTATTAGTTAATGTTTCTTTTCATAGTCCTGCATACAAGACACAAGAGCCTTAACCCCCTCAATAGTCATTGCATTATAACAGCTTGCACGGAATCCACCAACATCACGATGCCCCTTAATTCCTACCATTCCACGTTCTGTAGCAAACTTAAAGAAATCGTCTTGCAAATCTGCATACTCATCATTTAATACAAAGCAGATATTCATATAAGAACGATCTTCTTCGCATTTCACAGTACCTCTAAACAACTTATTACGGTCTATCTCTCCGTAAAGCAAGTCGGCACGCTCCTTAGCACGTTTTTCCATTGTCTTAACACCACCTTGTGCTTTCAGCCAGCGAAGATTTTCAAGAGCAGTATAAATAGGTACTACAGGAGGAGTATTAAACATAGATCCCTTCTTTGTATGTGTACGATAATCTAACATAGTGGGTATTTCACGCTCTACATTACCTAAAGCATCATCTTTCACAATAACAAAAGTAACACCTGCCATTGATAGATTTTTCTGTGCCCCTCCATAAATACAATCATATTTAGAGACATCTACTGGACGACTAAAAATATCTGAAGACATATCACCGATTAAGCGCACAGGAACATCAATATCCTTATGCAACTCTGTACCATAGATGGTGTTATTAGTCGTTACATGCAAATAGTCAAGATCTGAAGGAACTTCATATCCCTTAGGAATGTAAGTGTAATTATCATCAGCAGAAGATGCCACCTCTATAGTCTCACCAAAATGCTTAGCCTCTTTCATTGCTTTTTTAGCCCATGCGCCAGTATTAACATAACCAGCTTTCTTTACAAGGAAATTAGCTGGAATCTGACAGAACTGTAAAGAAGCCCCTCCTCCAAGAAACAGAACAGAATACCCTTCAGGGACATCTAAGACTTCTTTTACCAATTGTTGAGCCTCTTCCATAACTGGCTTAAAGTCCTTCGACCTATGACTAATCTCTGCAAGAGATAGGCCTATACCATTAAAGTCTAAAATAGCATTAGCTGTTTTTTCTATTACTTCCCTTGGAAGTACACATGGACCTGCACCAAAATTATACTTTTTCATACGCATATATTGTTTAATGTTAGTTTTATAATAGTTTAGAGTAGTATGCAAAAACATATTATAATTTCGCTTACCCACGTTGCGAATTTACGCTTTTATTTTTAGTCATACAAGCATTTTACTTTTTTTTTAATTTACTATACTACTTACACCAAATAACCATATTAACCATTAATTAAAAATCAGCTTGCCATTTTGAAAGCAATCTTATCGTATTTCTTCCACTATAGTACGAATACCTTTTATTTTTTGATTTTTAGTATTAATTATAACTGAAGAAATTTTTCTTTTTTTTATTGCAGCATAAGAATATCTGTCTTTTACATCTATCTTTCCTATGTCTGAAGCCTGTAAACCGCCTTTTTTACATAAAAACCCTACTATATCTATCTTAGAAATTTTATCTTTCTTACCTTTTCCTATATATAAAGTTGCCATCTTGGGTTCTGAAGGTTTAGGAAGCTCTTCAGGTAAAGATATTATTTCATACTCTCCCTTAACATAATCGGGTAGCTGCTCCTCTGGACCAAGAATAAAGCAAGTAGTACCTCCCTTATCCCATCGGGCAGTACGCCCTACCCTATGAATAAAACTGTCTTCACTTTCAGGAAGATGATAATGTATTATATTATTAACATCAGGAATATCTAACCCACGAGCAGCTAAGTCTGTACTTATAAGAATATTAGCCGATCCATTTGAAAAACGATACAGAGCAGCTTCTCTCTCTGCTTGATCCAGTCCTCCATGAAAAAGAGAAGTGGTAAAACCTTTTTCATGTAAGAAATTATATACTCTCTCTACAGAGTTACGATAATTCAAAAAGACTATAGAGCTTTGATCTTTAAAAGTGCATAATAAAGCAAAAAGAGTTTCTAACTTATCCTTTTCTTGACTATGTACTACAAACGTGCTTACACGATTAGATAACACTTCGCTTTTATCAGAGAAATCTATCTTTAACAACCTTCCCATTGATATAAAGTTTGGTATCTCTTCTGCATATGTTGCAGATAGTAATATACGACGCTTAATATTAGGAAGTTTGTTTACAAGATTATACATCTCTTCATGAAATCCCATTGCTAAACACTTATCAAACTCGTCTATAACCATAAAGTCTACCCACGATGCATTTATATTTCCCTTATCAAGATGATCGTTTAAACGTCCGGGAGTAGCAAAAACCAAATGTGGTTTTTCTTTATTTAACAATTTATGCTCGTCCATCGTAGCCCTGCCTCCATATAAGGCTAATGCTCGAAGTCCGGTGCCTAAATCTTTCATAACAGTACACAGCTGCAAAGCAAGCTCTCTACTGGGTAAAACTATAACAGCTTGTACCTTATCTTCGTTTATATTAATAAGCTGACTCAATGGTATAAGATATGCGAACGATTTTCCTGTACCTGTTGGAGATAACACTAATATATCTTTATCAGTATGTAAGATAGCTTTAAATGTGGCTTCTTGCATAACGTTAGGCGTTATACCTAACTTATCTAAAATAACATTACTTCCCATTTTTTATCTTATCTATTGCATCAAACTCTTTTCCCATATTCAAATTTAAATAAATGGTATAAAGGGGAGACAACCACTTTTCTTTACTTTCAGGCATTAGTTCCTTATACTTTTCTATATAAGGTAGTGCCTTTTCATAATAAGTAACTATACTATTACGTTTAGCTTTGCTACGTTGCCAATTCTTATCAAGCTCTATAGCTTGATTAAAATAAGCCATACCTATATTATAATAAGCATCGGCAAAGTTAGGGCTCTCTTCTATTAACTGCTTACAGATAGCTATACTTTGACCGTATCTGCCTATATTAAGCAGAGCTGTACTCTTTGTAAAACGGAAAAGTATATTAGTAGAGTCTACTTGCAATGCACGGTTTGCAACTATTAGTACAGAATCGTTTGCTCCTATCTTATCATAATAATCTACTAAGCGAGGGAAGAAATAAGCAAACTTGGGATATTGCGAAAACCCTTCCTTCAAAGTTTGCACGTATCGAGGCATATCTTTCTGTAAAATATAAGCTTCTGCTTCATACTGTTTTACAAAGTTTAGCATTGAACTATCTCGCTCAGCTAATTTTTGATGCCTTAATATCAAGGACGCATCATATAGCTTATATCCACAATACATAGCCCAGTATGCTGCATGAGGTGTTAAAGGGTCGTCTTTCCTGTAATGATACCCATTAAAAAGAGGCTGATCTTCTAAAGATATAAAATCATCAAAAAAACTATACGCTAATTTAAAGTTGCGAGCATGAATAAAGAATACACCACCATTAAACAGATTAGGACGAATAGAATTTAATAATTCTGAATGTTTCACCCTATACTTAGGCTTACCCATAGCACTAAGTTTTACATCAATAGAATCAAAACTATACATAGTGTGATACAACTTCCTTGTTATTGTAAAGAAAGCCGTTGTATCATATTTTTGATTTAAATACAATTTTTCATTACCCTGCTCGTATTGTTTTACTAACGCTTCACAAAGGATAAGCCATATTTTAGGATTAGTCCGTTTAGAGGAATCTTCGAGTAACTGCTCCATAGACTTCTCTACCTTTACCAACTCTTTTCCTTGTTTCAACTGATCTCTTGCAATTTGTATTTGTCTCTTTTGTCCAAAAGTAGCAAGTGTGAGCTGCATCAATAATAATATATAAAATACTCTCTTCAAAATATTATATTTATTTCTTTTCTAATATCGATTCTAATTCAGCAACCTTCAATTTGTCATCTAATATGGTATAAGCCATATATAAAGGACCTATCCAGTCTACTTTATTACGTCTTGGGTCTTTTGCCCGTACTCTTTCTAAATAATCTCTTGCCTCTGCAAACACCTTAGTATATAGTGTTTCAGATACTATCTCACCTTTCTTCTTCTGCGATAATACTGTATCGCGTATTTGTAATCCCATCTGATTAAGACATACACCTATATTATATATAAGTGGTATAAGTGTAGGATCTAACTTATCAGCATGCTTATAAGCATCTACAGCTTCCTCCCAGCGCCTTGCATGCATAGCAATCTCTCCTTTTAAGATCCACGGGATAGGAGAATTATAATTATTCTCTAATCTGCTATCAACAAAATCTTCTAAATTAAACTTTGCTGTAGGTTTTTGATAAAAGCGCATAATCCATGAAAAATATTTTTCATTAGTAGGGTCTGCATTATACAAACGTTTTAGTACAGCAAGATACTTTAGAGAGTCGCTCTCATTAGCCATCTGCTCATACATACATTCAGCTTTTACATCAGCACCAGCTTTAGCTGTCTCATCATATTTTAGAGCATCGTCGGCATATCTATCAGCGGTAACATAATCTTTTTCTTTAAGGTAGTAATAAGCTAAATAATAAGATGCCACACCCGACTCGTCTATACTACCTTCTAATAATGGTGATTTTTTAGCTATCAGATAAAGGCTAAACGCATTAATGCCCTGCTTACGATATTTTTCTTTACTTGCTAAAAATTTCCCTGCATCTATCAATACAGGACAAAAACTATTTAAACGTGTCTTATTATCTTCATCAAACTTAGTACGTATTTTGTTTTTCTTATTTGGCTTTCTATCTAATTCATCGCTCTTTAATGAGTAGTCTACTATATTGTACACAGTAGTATAATACTGTACAGTGTCTCTAATAGATATATTCTTCAGTTTAGACTCTTCTTTTTTCGCTAAATGATGATAGCTCTCTGCCTGCTTATAAGCATCTTGTTGTGCTGAAACAAACAAGCTGAAATTAAGAAACACTAATAATATAATAATCTTCTTCATCTAATAAAGTTTTCATAAAGCATAAAGACTCACTAAAGAAAGATACATTTTTTATAAAAACTATCTTTTTACAAACACTTATGCTTTTTATAAAATATATATATTAATTCTATCCTATTGAAACATGTTTTACTTTAAAACAAACCTATCTCAACAGAATAGAATTAATATAATAACTACTAACATTAATGAATGTCAGCTTCTGCAGCAACTGTCTCAGGAGCTTTTGCACCCTTCACAAAATAATAGCAGCCATATAGAGGATAAGCCCAAGTATTTTTTTGCTCCTTAGCTGTGTCAAGACTCTTAGCTTTCTCTAAATAAGAAATAGCTTTGTTATAAACTTCATTAAACTGTGCTTTTGCTGCAGGAGTAAGAATACCCTTCACCTGAGCTACACGATCTTGTGCCTTATAGAACCAGCACTGACCTATAGAAGCATTCAAAGCTACTCTTTGATTGTTTTCTGTTGCTATTGGTAATGCTTTTTCTAAGAAACCTGCAGCTTCGTCATATTTTCTATCCTGAAGAGCTAACTGTCCTTTCATAATCAAAGCACTATAACTTTTTGGATTTTTTTCTAAAGCAGCATTTAATATTTTTTCCGATTTATCTTTCATCCCTAACGCATTATAAGTAGATGTTAAAGAGGTAAGAATAGCTTCATTAGTAGGATCGCTCTCATACATCGTAGAAAGCTTCTGAGCATAAGCTACAGAATCTTCACGGGTTTTTAGCTGTGAGCCTAATATAGCTAACTGTACCTGCTTAGCATCCTTAACACGCTCTGGACTCTGAATAGCATAAGCAATATACTTTTCTGCCTTAGCATACTCTTTGTTCTGATAAGCGTATATAGCAGAATAGTAAGCTATCTCATTTAGATTTTTATCCTTAGCCTTATCAAAGCTTGCAAACATTGGCCACTCTGCAGTATCTACATAACGAGCTAAATATTTATATGCATTAGCATCATCTTTCTTTCCCTGAAAGAATATACCTGCATTAATTAGCTGACCACGAAGATTATAGGTAGGCTCAATTATGCTTGCATAACGAGGTTTTATCTTACCTTTTGCATTAGGCATATTATCATATTTATTTACTTCTGCTGCAGCATCAAGAGCCTGATCAAGAGCTTTATATAGTCCGTCCTCATCAACAGGCTTATTACCCTCTTTACCCATCTGCTTAGCTGTCTGGTTTTCTAACTGAACAGTTTGCTCTGCATTAACCTTAGCCATAGCAAGCTCATACAGCTTATCATAAGCCTTAGCCTTCTCAGCATTATTAGCTAACTGGCTTAAACTATTTTGAACAAGACTTGCAGCTTGCTCATAGCTTGTAGCTTTCAAAATAGCCTTCAACGGCTCACTGTCACCTGCAAAAGCAGCCGATGTACCTAGTAGCATCATTGCTGCAAACATTAATTTTTTCATATTCGTTATCTATTAAAGTTTTATTTTTAATAATTAATTTCATTCTTTATCTTCGTGTACAGAACCTGCAGTATTATTATCTTGAGCATTTGTTATATCCTCATCATCTGCATTATTTACCTCATCTACTTTTTCCTCCATTTCTGCACTCCTTACTTTACATACAGAAGCTATTGTGTCACTCTTCTTAGAAAGGTTTATCAAGCGCACTCCTTGTGTGGCTCTTCCCATTACACGACATTCAGATACAGCCATACGAATAACAATACCACTCTTATTTATTATCATAAGATCATTATCGTCGGTAACTGTTTTGATTGCTACCAGCTTACCTGTCTTCTCTGTAATATTCAAAGTTTTGACACCTTTACCACCACGATTAGTTAAACGGTAGTCCGACACTAAGGAACGCTTTCCATAACCTTCCTCTGACACAACCATAACTGTTTCGTTTTCAGAATCATTTACTACCACCATACCTATCACTTCATCTTCGCCATCTTCATCGAGCTTCATTCCGCGCACACCAGTTGACACACGCCCCATAGTACGAACATTATTCTCATGGAAACGACATGCACGACCATTCTTGTCAGCTATAATAAGCTCATCACTACCATTGGTAAGGCGAACATCTACCACCTCATCGCCATCATTTATATTAATAGCTATAACACCATTGTTACGTGGACGAGAATAAGCACGTAATAAAGTTTTTTTCACTAAGCCTTTCTTAGTTACAAAAACAACATAGTGAGTATCTAAAAACTCTTCATTATCTAACCCACGAATACGTAGGAAAGCATTCACGGCATCACCTGGTTCTAATGACAACATGTTTTGTATAGCCCTACCCTTAGAGCTCTTATCTCCTTCAGGAATATCATAACACTTCATCCAATAACAACGCCCCTCTTTGGTAAAGAACAACATTGTCTGGTGCATTGTAGCAGAATAAATATATTCTGTGAAATCTTTTTCTCGAGTACGAGCACCTTTCGAACCTACACCTCCACGTGCTTGCTCCTTAAAATCGGTTAATGGTGTACGCTTAATATATCCAAGATGACTAATAGTAATGACAACAGGATCATTGGGATAAAAATCTTCTGCATTAAACTCATGCTCGTCTGGAATAATCTCAGTGCGACGTTCATCACCATATTTTTCCTTTATATCGTAAAGCTCGTTTTTCATTACTTCTTTACAACGCTCCGGATTATCAAGAATCTCTTGTAAGTTTTTTATAGTTTGCATTAACTCTTCATATTCTTCATGCAACTGATCCATACGCAACCCTGTAAGCTGTGCTAAACGCATATCAACGATAGCTTTCGACTGCAACTCATCAAGATTGAAACGTTTCTCCAAATTGGTCTGCGCCTCAGAAGGAGTCTTGCTGGCACGAATAATATGTACTACCTCATCTATATTATCACAAGCAATGAGTAAGCCTTCTAAGATATGAGCACGCTCCTGTGCTTTCTTTAAATCGAACCGAGTACGACGAATAGTAACATCATGACGATGTTCTACAAAATATTTTATACATTCCTGTAAGTTTAATAAACGAGGACGACCATTTACAAGAGCAATACAGTTTACAGAGAACGAACTTTGTAAAGCTGTCATCTTGAAAAGCTTATTCAATATAATATTAGCATTTGCATCGCGCTTCACATCTACTACGATACGCATACCTTGACGACCCGTTTCATCATTTACATTAGAAATACCCTCTAACTTGCCTTCCTTTACTAAATCGGCAATATATTCTATAAGCTGTGCCTTATTTACCCCATAAGGAATTTCGGTAACAACTATCTTATCATGAGCCTCACCTGACTCTATCTCAGCCTTAGCGCGCATCACTACACGACCACGACCTGTCTCATAAGCATTTTTTACACCCTGAAGCCCATAAATATATGCACCTGTAGGGAAATCTGGAGCAGGAATATATTGCATTAGCTCTTCTGTGCTTATTGCAGGATTGTCAATATAAGCACAGCAACCATCTATAACTTCGCTAAGATTATGAGTAGGAATATTTGTTGCCATTCCCACTGCAATACCATTTCCACCATTTACAAGAAGATTAGGTATCTTAGTAGGCATAACAGAAGGCTCTGTCAAGGTATCATCGAAATTGTTTACCATATCAACGGTGTCCTTATCTATATCATCCATGACACGCTCGCCCATCTTTGCTAAACGACATTCTGTATAACGCATAGCAGCAGCTGAGTCGCCATCTACCGAACCAAAGTTACCCTGACCATCAACAAGCTTATAACGCATATTCCAGTCCTGACCCATACGAACTAAAGCACCATATACAGAAGAGTCCCCATGAGGATGATACTTACCAAGCACTTCACCTACGACGCGCGCACATTTTTTATATGGCTGGTTACTAAAATTACCAATACCTCGCATACCAAAAAGTATACGGCGGTGTACTGGCTTAAAACCATCACGAACATCTGGCAGAGCACGAGCCACTATTACCGACATAGAATAGTCGATATATGAGCTTTTCATTTCCTCCTCAATGTTAATCCTCATGATTCTGTCATGATCAATAGTTTGATTATCTTCCATTATTTTATTTATTTTTTATTGTCGTTTTATCTCACTAAAAAAAAGGAAAATGCCCTAAAATGCCCTTTTTCTTTATTCTGACGCATTTTACTTATCCCTTTTAAGCTGTAAAAGTACAAAAAATTATATATATAAAACGCCTTAAATCGAAAAAAAATAAATAAAGACAAGCAATAAAATAATATTCATGCTACTAAAGATTCATAAAAAAAATGACAAAAACAGGTAGCACCAAAAAGACAACTCGGTGTGAATAAGCATTTTACATTCTTAAAACAAACAAATAAAGCACTGCTTAGAAACAAGCGAGAATCTTTACACACTTTGTTTTACTTCATACCCTTTATTACTTAATTTTCATCAGCTTCTATAATCCTAACTTTCAAAGATAAGTTACAACGCAATGCACTTTTCTCTTGCAATAAGACATCTATAACATAGAAAAATAATTTATTTTTGAAAGAAAAATAAATTAAAAATAAAGTAAAAATAGATTATTTTTGCTTTAAACTCATCATCTTTACCCATCATAAAGATATGCTTTTCACATTATAAATAGGCTTTTTATATGGATAAAACTTTATATATCTTTATTTCCAATAGGTAATATCTCTATAAGCATCATTATAAAAAAAGCTATTAAACATGCCCAAAAAAGATACCAGTTTTGTACTCCTAAATTAACTATCACACCTATTAAGAATATAACCAACAAGTCTTCATCAGTATCTAATACTTTAGTATCTAATACTTTTATCAGACGTTTTCCTTTTGTTTTATATTCTTTGCCTAAACCAATATAGCTTAATATATTAAAAGCAATAGCTATAAGGACAATAACCGTTATTAAGACTTGATACCATAATTTATCAGAAACGTTAGATATACAAATGCATAATAAAGCCAAAGAGTTTAGACGAGACATAAACTTTCGAGTTATCTTCATAATCTTACTATCTTTTTAATGTTTGACCCAATAATTATTTATAAATGGTTATACAAATATATACATTTCTCACTAATTTCAAAAGAAACAAGTAAGAAATCACTAAATCTATAATTTTTGCCAAATTACTCGTTTCTACTTATAGCTATCCACATCTATTAAACCCAAATCGGTCATTAGAAAATGACAAGGAGCTTTTTCTAATGACCTATTTGGAATAAAGGTATTTGTACGCATATCACCGCCCTGTAATAAGGGGAAAATATGTCTTTGCGTCTTACCTTTTAAAGAGAGAAAAACTTTCGCTTCTCATCTAAAAAACATCATGGTTCAAGATACCTACAAATGAGTATTGCAAGTTTATTTTATATGCAGTACCTTTGCCGCCAACAAAAAAAATATTTCAATGACAAGGAAGCGAAAGAAAGACAAATCTTTTTGTAGAAAATTTATATGTAGATGTATCAACTTTAAGTTGGTGCATCTTTTTTTTGTGAATAATTTTGAATTTCATTCATTATTCAAGACTCCTCAAAAACAAAAAAAGCAAAACATGGAACACCTATCAACACATTCTTTAAGCCTGCTACGTATCTTTTACATGCTATGCCTGCTCCACACCACAAGTTACTACGCTAACGCACAAACACATGGTACAACCATACTGCATGGATATGTTACCGATGAGCAGCGACATATTCCCTTGAGTGGTGCCAGTATTGAAATCATAGGGACGGAAAAGCGTGCCATCAGCAACGAAGAAGGTAGATATGTTCTGCCCATCAGCGAAGAAGGAAAGTTTACCCTACAGGTGTCTTACGTCGGCTATAAAACAAAAAAGACCAATGTTGGTTTATTTCTCAACAAACAAGACAGCATTTGCATCAACATAAGTCTACATGCAAACAGTAACACACTACAAGGTGTAACCATCTTGGGAAAAAATAAGATAAGACAACTAAAGCAGTCGGCTTTGCCCGTATCGGTCATAGGTAAACGACAGTTAGAGGGAACTGCCACGAATATCAATGACGTACTGGCTCGCACCGTAGGAGTAACAGTACGCAACACAGGTGGTATAGGAAGTGCATCACGCATATCAATACGAGGGCTGGAAGGCAAACGCATGGGCATGTTTGTTGATGAAAGCCCCTTAGGAGGAGTGAATAATTTTGTGGCACTCAATGACATTCCTACCTCAATGATAGAGCGTATTGAGGTGTATAAAGGTATTGTGCCCTACAAGTTTGGTGGTTCTGCATTAGGTGGAGCCGTAAACGTAGTAACCAAAGAGTATCCTCCCCTTTACTTTGACGCATCGTACGAGATAAGCTCGTTCAACACTCACCAATTATCTACTGTTCTGAAGCGTACCAACCAACGCACAGGACTGCAGTTTGGCATTGGTGGAGTGTACACCCATTCGGACAACGATTACGACATGATTTTAGACCATTTGGATGGAAGAACCGTAAAACGCACCCATGACAAATTTTCCAAGATTATTGGTGGCGCATCTGTTAAAGCCACCAAATGGTGGTTTGACGAACTAAAATGGGAACTGATGTTTACCCACACCCGACAAGAGATACAAGGTATTGACCAATATATTCGTGAGGCTTTCAATAAGTCACAAAACCTCATGACTGCGCTGAAGCTGCAAAAAGAGAACTTTTTTGCACCGGGCTTAGACCTAACTTTTGAGACACTACTCTCGTACGGACGATATGGAATGACAGATAAAGCCAAGTGTCGCTACGACTGGGATGGCAACAAACTGCCTGCCGTATCGCCTTTTGGTGGTGAGCAAGGCAACCATCCAAGCGATGGCGATAACAAGTCGTATGATTGGAGCGGCAAGCTCAACCTAAATTATCTCATCAATGCACACCACAGCCTCAACCTCAATGTATGTGCCAACAACACGAATATGTTTCCCTCCGACTCGCTTATGGATAAGGCTTTAGGATTCAATGCCAACTTTCATAGCAGAATGACATCCACTACCATAGGACTATCGTACGACTTGACTCTCTTTAATGGCAGACTTCAAAACGCATTCACGATAAAAGACTTTATATATAGTTCCGACTCACGGAGTATTTCCACTTACTCTATTAGAGAGCCAAAGCCCGTCAGCAGCTCAAAAAACTTTGCGGGGTTTAGCAACGCCATGCGCTGGAAGTTCTCCGACGAACTGTTGGTTAAGGCATCGTTCAACTCAGAAGTACGCATACCGTCTACCGAGGAGCTTATTGGCAACGGCTATTCCATATTACCTTCGCCAGCTCTAAAACCCGAGCGTACGACAGGATATAATATTGGCTTGCTCTATCACAAAGCATTAAAAGAAGGTGGAATGATAGAAATGGAGTTGAACAGCTTTTACAACACCTTAGAAGACATGATACGCTTCACACCCGACATGATACCTACCATGGCTCGATATAGGAACTTTGGCGAAGTGCAAACCATGGGAATAGAGTTAGAAGCCAAAGGAGACGTATTGCCCATGCTCTATCTATATGCCAACACCACATACCAAGACTTGCGTGACAAACGAAAGATGGTTCCTGGCACAGTGGTGGAAAACCCCACCTACAACATGCGTATTCCAAATGTACCTTACTTCATGGCTAATGGAGGACTGGAATATCATCAGGAGAATATCTTTGGCGGTCGAGGACAGAATACCCGCATCATGGTTGACGCTTCATATATACACCAATATTACTACGATTTTGAGATGAGCAAATATCAAGAGCGCAAAATCCCCACCTCCATGATAGTGGATGCAGCAATAGAACACACATTACAGAACAGTACATGGAGCTTTACGCTAAAGGTTAAGAATATAGCCAACCGCCGTGTCGTATCCGATTTGAATTGTCCTTTGCCAGGACGGTCTGTTGCCTTCAAAGTAAGATATTTATTAAAGTGAGATTTATAGAATCAATTATATCATTAAAACAAAAAAACGTATGAAAATCAAGATGTTATTGTCAGCCATTGCACTTTCCGTACTGGCTGCATCGTGTGGTAGCGACGACAACGTTACGCCTCAATCCAAGAAAAATACTGGTGCCAATGCTTTCCAAGGCATTGTTTTTGCAACAGGAGTTACCAACCCCGAAGGCAACAACGGCAGCGTGTACATGCAAGCACTTGCCGACATGACCCCCGGGAAGTACAACAACAAAAACGCCACACCCACAGGATTTGGTTCAACACCTATCATCACACCAAGTGGTAATTTATATTCCTTCCCCGATTATATGGGGAACTCCAAGGCAGAGATTACCCGATACAACATTGATGCGCAAGGCAACTTTGTACAAAAAGGCACATTGTCCATCCCAGCAGGAGCTGCTGCCAGCAATGTGGTAGAACTGAATGAAGAAAAGGCTTACGTTAGTTTTCAAGGTTTGGGAAAAATCATGGTATTTAATCCGCAAACCATGAAAAAACTGACAGAGATAGACCTTAACCCTTTAGCACACAAAGACACCAAGGTAGCCCCAGCTGCCATGATTATCCGAGACGGCATGCTGTTTGTTGGGCTTAATCAGTTTAATGCACAGTGGATGCCAACCTCCAACACCATAGAGCTTGCCATGATTGACACAAAGACAGACCAAGTAAAAAAGCACATTACCAACACATCTTTAGGCATGAGTTTTGCAACACGCCCCATAGACGCCAATTCTATCTTTATGGATGAGAACAAAGACATATACTTCAACTGCATTGGAGCATTTGGCTTTATGCCTCAACTTCCTGGAGGCATTGCCCGCATTAAGAACGGAAGCGAAGAGATAGACCCCACATACTGCATTCGGTTCGACCAAACAGAAGTAAAGGGCTTATCGGCTAAAAAGGGTGAATTTGCTGCAACCACATTTTACGGAGGTAAAGGCAAACTATACGCTTATCTAAACGCTTATGGCTTAGATCCTAACGCCATGAGCAATCCGTATCTATCAATGACCAACGTACCCGTGGAGATAGATTTATACCAAAAAAGTATTACCAAGATAGAGGGAATGGAGGTTGGTAACCCTCAAGGAACAGCCATTGGTAAACACAAAAATTTAATTGTTTTTGGGAGTGCCAACAAAAAAGCAAATGGCTTTTATACCTACAATCCGGAAACAAAGGAAGTAAAAGGACCTGTATTGGAAGTAATGGGTAATCCGAGCTTCTTTTACAGTTTTGCTAAATAAAGGAAAATAGAAGATTGAGTCTGTTCGTTGCTTCTGCTTCAGAATTCCAAAAGAACAGACTCAAACTTTTTCGCAGTACAAAATACGCTCAACATGCAAACACAAAAAGACGAAATCAAAGAACGAATCATCGCTGTTGCCCGACAAGAGTTTATTGCGAATGGAGTGAAAAACACATCTATGCAACGCATTGCATCACTTTCGGGCATTGCGGTTGGCAACATATATCATTATTTCAAGAGCAAAGACCATTTATTTAGGTGTGTCATACATCCCTTGTTCAAAGCCTTTGAAGCCTATCGGCAAAATGCCAACCAGGCATCATACGCCACATTAGACGTTTTCAGATACGACTCATATTTGGAAGGCATGAAAGAATTGGTCGCATCGTTAGTTGTTCCCTATCGTAATGAATTAAAACTTTTGCTGAACGAGGCTGCCAATACCTCACTTCATCATGCCGTTGACAAGATGATAGAACAACAAAGTATTGACGGAATGAACTACATCAAACGAATGAAGCAGCAATATCCGTGCATTAACGACCAAATATCACCTCATTTTCTCCGTGTGCTTTGCAATTTATGGAAAGAAGTAATTAAAGAAATTGTAATGCACGACAATCTGACGCCCAAAGAACAAGAAAGCCTTATCCTCGATTACGTTAAATTTGACGTGGGTGGCTGGAAATACATGCTGAACATTCAGGACACATTGGACTTAGAAAGCGGAGACTAAATAACAAAGATTCCAATATCTGTCACTCTTGAGAAATAAAAAAGAGAGACAACTGTAGATTCCTTGTGGGGATACTAACATTTTGTTACTTTTGTAGACAGGTGGGAAAAGAAGTATCCAACCCTCAAGAAATACAAGGCAGAAAGAAATACGGCATACTTCACATATATGGACTTCCCAAAAGAAGTGCAAAGGTGTATATACACGACTAACAGGATTGAAAGACTCAACAGAAAGTATAAAAGGACTATCAATATGAGAACATCCATGACATCAACACAAGCTGTTATATTTCTCTTGGGATCAGTGGCAATGGAAGAAACAAAAAATGCTTACAAAAAGAAAATATACCAATCTAAAAGTTGGAAGAATATAAACGAAAATGGAAATACAAAGGATAAAAGAGAAGAATAGCTTACACACTTTTAAGGAATCGAGTAGGAGGTAAACACTAATCATAGGTGTTTATTTCCTACTTTCGTGTTCACCGACCTCTCACACCACCGTACGTGCCGTTCGGCATACGGCGGTTTCGTACTTTTACACCTCACGGTGTGTGGCAAGTTGTTTTCAGCTATCCCTTTGAGTAACGTCACTTCTATCCTATTGTCGGATTCCGTCCTATCGTCTTGGATAGAGAGTTCCTTTCGGACATCTGACGAAGTGGTTCGCAGGGTAGCATTCATTTACTATTGCACTGCACGATTCGGTCCTTCCCTGTAGGCACACGTACCTTGGGTACTATGACCTCTGCTGACTTCTCACGGCAAGCTTTACTCCGCTTCTTTCGTAAAAGCAACTATTTGAAACGTCCGTGAGACCTCCTCGGATAAGAACATTATCTTTCCATCTTATACCTACTTCATTTACACCGACCATTCCGAATAGCTATGGGACTTTGATTTGTCTGGCAATCTTATCCATGGTCATATGCCTTATATGAAGTTTCTGTTCGTTAGGCCAGATGTTTGCCGCCGGCTTCCTTCAGATTTCACCTCACGATGAACACCCTTGCCTTTGGCTATGTAATTCCCGCTATTAGGGCTTACTCGGGACTTCCACCCATTAGATAATGCTCATGCCGAGCGTACCAGTATCAAATAAAGGCTCATACCTGTATAATGAGATATGAGCCTTTATTTTATATAATTATTTTAACTTAATAAGATTCTTCTTTACCGGTAACATCTTTTTTAGATATACCACCTATATCTATCTTACGCCATGCATAAACAATATATGCAAGAACAAATGGTACTAAGAAACTTACAAAGAACATTGTCTTTAGTGTAAACTCGCTCGAAGAGCTATTCTTAAGAGTTAACGAGCTTTGTAGATCTGCCGTAGAAGGATAATAAGCTGTATTATTCCAACCTGCAATAAGCAATAGTACAAGCACTACAAGAACTACACCAATACCTGCAGGCCAAATACCACGCACATAGTCTGCCTTTAATATAGTTTTTATAACTCCAAAGAGCAACAAAACAACACCTACCAACAACAGGCAGAGCAATGGCCACATAGTAATAAGATTATTAAAATACTTCATCGACTCCATTACTATAACTCCAGAATCGTTTACAGCATAACCTTCACCTATCAATGTCTTTAACAAGAAAGGTAAAAAGAACAAAAGGAAAAGTACTGTATTTATTAAAAGATGCTTCTTTACTCTACCACGAATAGCCTCATCGTGCACATTATTATTAATATATAATGTTCCCAATATACGAGCTAAGAACACCACAGCAATACCAAAGATTACAACCCAAGGATTAAGCAATACATCAAGACCACGCGAGCCATTAGCCCAACGAGAAATAACAGGATGCAGCCCACTTGTTAAATTAACCTTCTCTACAATAAAGTTAGACCCGGTAAAGAAAGTTGCCACTGCGCCACCTAACAACAAAGGCCCTAATATTCCATTAATAATCAAACATACCTGAAAAGTCTTTACGCCTAACAAGTTGCCAGCCTTATTCTGATATTCATAGCTCACAGCCTGAATAATAAAAGAGAACAATATAGCAACCCATACCCAATAAGCACTACCAAAACTGGTACTATAAAACAAAGGGAAAGATGCAAAAAATGCGCCACCAAAGGTAACAAGCGTCGTAAAGGTAAACTCCCATTTACGCCCAGTAGAATTGATAACTAACCTACGTTCAACATCATCTTTTCCTAACTGGAAAATCATGGAATTTGCACCTTGTACAAACATCAAAAAAACTAATAGCGATCCTAATAAAGCGATGATGAACCACCAATAATGTTGTAAAAAATCGTATGTCATAGTTCTGGCCCTTTCTTTATTTGTTTACACATAATACTAACTTCTACCGCAAGCATTGTTGTAAACAATACTAAGAACAGGAAGAAGGTGAATGCTACGCCACCACTTGAGATATCACTTACAGATACCCATGTTGGCAACATGTCTTGAATAGTCCATGGCTGACGCCCCATCTCGGCAACAATCCAACCACTCTCACTTGCAATAAAAGCTAATGGTATAAGAGCTATACCTACATAGTGAAGCCACTTTGCTTTAGCAATATCTTTTTTATAAACGAAGAAAATAATAACTATAAAAGCAAGAACGAACAATGAGCCTAAGCCTACCATTATACGGAAAGACCAGAATGTTATAGGAATATGAGGTACTATCTGCTGAGCATTTTTGATATAACCATAACCAAAATATTTCATATCACGCTCTAAGACTTTTCTATTAGCTTCCTTATTCTTACCAGCACGAAAATCTTTCAACGCCTTAATAGCATTACGTCCACGAGCCATCTTTTCAGCTAAAGAAGGTTGTTTTACGCCCTTATGATCAGTATAACCATTAATAATATCATGCACTCCGGGTACAAAACCGTTAGCATCATGAGTAGCTAATAACGACAACATATTAGGTATCTTTATGCCCTTAACCTCTTTTGGCGAAGCCTCTATATTAGGCTGCTCTGTAACACCTGCTATCGCTGTTAAGCCTTGTGCATTACCACCTGTGTAAAGAGCCTCCATGGCAGCAAGTTTCATTGGCTGAGTCTGAGCCACCATATAAGCAGAATTATCACCAGTGAAAGCCGCTAATAAAGACGATACTAATCCTACTATAGCTCCTATCTTTATACTTTGTCGAGCCAACTCTGTATGCTTATTACGCAAAAGATACCAACAACCCACACCTACAGTAAAAGCTGCACCTAACAGCCATGACGAAGTTACGGTGTGAGTAAACTTATCTATTGCAAAAGGGCTTAAAGCTACATCGGCAAATGATGTCATCTCATTACGCATTGTCTCTGGATTAAAAGAACAACCTACAGGATCTTGCATCCAAGAGTTTGCTACTAATATCCACCATGCTGAAATAGTAGCTCCTAAGCCTGTAAGCCACGTAGATGCTAAATGAAAGCCTTTTGACACCTTATTCCAACCAAAAAACATAACTGCAACGAAAGTAGATTCCATAAAGAAAGCAAGAATACCTTCCACTGCAAGTGGAGCTCCAAAAATATCTCCAACAAACCATGAGTAATTACTCCAGTTTGTACCAAACTCGAACTCCAAGATAATACCTGTTGCTATACCTATAGCAAAGTTAATACCAAAGATACGTTGCCAAAACTTTGAAGCAGTACGCCAAAAATCTTTACCTGTGCGATAATAGCACGTTTCCATAATACCCATTATAACCGCCAAACCTAAGGTTAAGGGTACAAATAACCAGTGATACATTGAGGTGAGTGCGAATTGTGCACGCGACCAGTCGATTGTACCTTGGTCGATTGCTAAAAGCAAATGTTCCATACTTTTTTATAATTAAATTTATATTTTATGTTACTATTATTTCAGTTAATATTCTATATTATACAAAAAATCTTGTTCACAATAAGGCTAAACACACTTCACCTACTGCCTTTTTATCAATTCTTTTCCTACAAAATTGGCCTCTTGCCCTTTGACTGTTTTTTCTTTAAGAAAGTTAGGAAAGAAAAAGACCCGAAGAATTGCAAACATAATAAAAAGCTTAATTATTATGATCAACCACAAGGTTTTACCTATCGTCATGTGTCGAAAGCCATCATAGTATAAATCGAAAGCACGATACCAAAAACTACATTTCTTCATAAATAAAAATCTTCTTCTTTTGTGTTTTATTCTATTTCTTTGGCAAAAATAAGTATTTTTTTCTGCACAATGGTCTATTCTTCTATAAAATTATATACATTAACGCAAAAAAACGTATGAACCCTATTTTCACTTTGAACTAAGAGAAAAAAATTGCTACCTTTGCTTATTATTAGAAAAATCAGATTTAAATGAAAAAGTTATTGCTATTTTTAATATTAGGCTCACTCTCCTTAAGGGCATCAGCACAGGATACTATTTCTATAGAAAAGTGTCATGAGTTAGCTATACAAAATAACAGACAGTTGCAAATATCAAAACTTACAAAAGAAGTAGCAGAAAACACTTATAAAGTAGCAAAGACAAAATATCTTCCACGAGTAAACGGTTTGGCAAGTTATGAACATTTTTCTAAAGAAATTTCATTATTAAACAATGAACAAAAAAACATCTTGTCTAATCTTGGAACAAACTCAATAGGGCATTTAGGGTCGGCTATTGAAAATAACCTCACCTCTCTTACAAAACAAGGTATCATTTCAAGTAATACCGCATCACACCTAAAGCAAGTACTCAGCGGTGTAACCACTCCACTTTCACAAGTGGGTGATAACATAGGAAACCAAATAAAAGAAGCTTTCAGGACAGATACAAGAAATATTTATAATGCTGGGATTATTTTTTCACAACCTATTTATATGGGGGGTGCTATTAAAGCCGCTAATGATATGGCTATTATTGGTAAATCGGTAGCCTCCAACACTATGGAACTTAAACGGCAGATGATCTTATATGCCGTAGATAATGCTTATTGGCTTGCTGTTTCATTAAAAAAGAAAGAAATGCTTGCTACTAAATACAAAGATTTAGCTAAAAAACTAAGTGATGATGTACAAAAAATGATAAAAGAAGGCGTAGCAACAAAAGCTGATGGATTAAAAGTAGCTGTAGTTGTTAACACTGCAGAATTGCAATTATCACAAATACAAAGCATAGAAGCAATAGCAAAGATGGCTCTATGTGAGCTTTGTGGCATAGCCTTAAATAGCGACTTAATCTTAAAAGATGAACAAGCTCAGTCTATCGCTCCTCTTGATAATATAGAAGAAACAACCCCTTCCGCATCTGCAATATATGCACAACGTCCAGAATTACGACTACTTCAGAACACCATTGATTTAAGCAAACAAAACACAAAAATAATAAAATCACTATACTTACCACACATTCTCTTAACAGGTGGCTACTCTGTGATGAACCCAAACCTTTTTAATGGATTTCAAAACAAATTTACTGACTTATGGAATATAGGTATAGTAGTGCATGTTCCTATATGGAACTGGGAAGAAAGAAAATATAAAATAAGAGCTACAAAAGCAGCAACCAATATTGCTAACTTAGAGCTTCAAGATGCAATACAGAAAATAAATTTAGAGATAGAACAATATCAACTCCGTCTAAAGTGCGCAAAAAAACAACTTTATACCGCTAAAAAGAATTTACAATCAGCAGAAGAAAACCTTAGATGTGCTAACATTGGCTTTAAAGAAGGAGTGATGACCGTTACAGAAGTAATGCTTGCTCAAACGGCATGGCAAACAGCAAAAACAGCTATTATAGACTCTGAGATAGCAGTTAGATTAGCACAGACAGGACTGCAAAAGGCATTAGGAACTATTGACAATTAAACACACTGACTTCTGAAAAGTATATAATATTTTTTTTAATCATCTCTCTACTTAAATATTAAAATAAAATGAAAAATAAATCACAAAAAAGTAATATTCTTTTAGCCGTTTTAGGCTTTATAGCTGTAGTAGTAGCTGCCGGACTAATAGGCTATTTTACCATGAGTAAACCTAAAGAGATTATTCAAGGAGAAGTGGAAGTAGAAGAGTACCGCGTTGCTTGCAAGCTCCCAGGTCGTATAACAAGTATTAAGGTAAAAGAGGGCGACTTTGTACATAAAGGTGATGTTTTAGCTGTTTTAGCTATCCCTGAAGCAAAAGCACAGGAAAAAGTAGTAGAAGCTACAGCCGATGCCACTTCTGCCTTGAGCGACTTAGCCTCAGCTCCTACTCGTAAAGAAGCTATAGATGCCGCCTTCCAAGTATATCAGCAAGCTATTGCAGCAAGAGATATTGCAGAAAAAACTTATGGTCGTATGCAACGATTATATGAAGAAGGGGTGATGACTGCACAAAAAAAAGATGAAGCCTTAGCAGCTTTCCAAACTACAAAAGCAGGAGTAGAAGTGGCTAAATCTAATTTAGAACTTCTAAAAAGTGGTGCACGAAAACAAGCTAAAGAAGCTGCCAAGAAACAAGCACAAGCAGCTAAATCGGCTGTAGGTGTTGTGAAATCTATATTAAAAGAAACGGTACAGCGTGCCACTAAAGATGGAGAGGTAGATGAAATCTATCCAAAAGAAGGAGAATTAGTTGGCTTTGGAAGTCCAATTATGAATATTTTGCTCACAAACGAGGTAACTGGAGTCTTTAATGTTCGCGAAGATCAATTAAAAAGACTTAACAAAGGAAAGACCTTCAAAGTATTTGTTCCTGCACTGAATAAAGAAATAACAATGGTAGTAACTAATATTAAAGATGCTGGGTCGTATGCTGTTTGGAAAGCCACAAAGACTAATGGGCAATACGATTTAAGAACATTTCAAATAAAAGCAAAGCCTACACAGAACGTAAAAGGATTATTAAATGGTATGTCTTTAATTATAAAATAAAAGAATGAGAACTATCATTCATAATATTTTAAGAATATCTATTCGCGAGATAGGATTTATGCGTAGAAATCCTATATACCTTACTTGTGCTATCATCTTTCCTTTGCTTGCTATAAGTTTTTTTACGTCCCTTATGTCAGAAGGGCAACCACAACAAATACCTATAGGCATTATCGATAATGACCACACCCCTACTACACAAAAGATAGCTTTAAAATTAGAGTCTTTACAAGGCACAAAAATAACATCTTACTATACTAACACAACTATGGCTCGAGAAGCTGTACAACGTGGAGAAATATATGCCTATTTATTAATACCAAAAGGTACTACAAAAAAGCTATTTACTAAACGTCAGCCTATTATCTCTTTCTATTACAGCAATGTAACATTATTAGCAGGAGGTATGACTTTTAAAGATTTAAAAACTATCACAGCTCTTATAGCAGCATCTGTCGGAGCTGAAAAATTATCAATGCTTGGCAAAACGTCTCGTGAGATAAGATCTTTTTTACAACCAATTGCGCTCGATATTCACATGATACAAAACCCATGGTTAAATTATAATGTATATTTAAGCACTATAATGATACCTGGAGTGTTAAGTATTTTTATGCTGCTATTAACAGTGTACACTATAGGAAAAGAATTGAAATTTGATAGATCGAAAGTTTGGTTACGGCTCGCTAATAATAATATAATAGTGGCTTTAATAGGAAAATTGCTGCCTTTATTTCTAATTTTTCTCATTATTTTTTGGGGATTTGAATGGTATATATACGGATATTTATGTTTTCCACATGCTGGCGGCTGGCTTAGATTACTAAGTTTAGGCTTATTAATGGTTACATCATCTATAGGGTTTGGAGTGTTTGTGTTTGGATTGATACCATCTTTGCGTATGGCTATGAGTATATGCTCGCTATGGGGAGTGTTAGGATTTTCTGTTTGCGGAGCTACTTTCCCCCTATTTGCTATGGATCCTATCATACAAGGAATAGCACAAATAGTACCTTTACGACATTATTGGATGATATATCAGGCAAGCATTTTCAACGGCTATCCCATTGTAGATGTATGGTATAATGTAATGATACTATTAATATTTGCAGTTTTACCACTCCTTGTTATTTTTAATATTAAACGGGCAATGCTCAATTTCGTATACATACCATGAAAAATGCCTCTAACAACATCATAACTTTATTCTTTCGAGTACTCTTTAAAGAGTTTAAAATTATCTTCACTGACGAAGGTATATTGATGTTTGTTTTTATTGTACCCTTATTTTATCCTTTACTCTATTCTTGGATTTATAACAACGAAGTTGTTAGAGAAGTACCTGTAGCTGTAGTTGATATGGCACATAGTAAATCTTCACGAGATTTTGTTCACGATTTTAACGCCTCACCTTCGGTAGAAGCAACTTATTATTGTAACAATTTAGAAGAAGCAAAAGGGCTTGTAAAAAAACAAATTGTAAAAGGCATTTTATACTTTCCTCATGAATATGATAAAAATTTAATTAATGGAAAACAAGGCATAGTTAGTATTTACTGTGATATGAGCTTAATGCTTACCTATAAATCTATATATCTGGCAGCTTTAAACGTTTCATTAGAACAGAATAAAAAAATACAAAAACCTAAAAGTTTGAGCTTCACAAAACACGAAGAAGATCTAAACACAGAGCCTATAATAGTGAAAGATAAATCCATTTACAATATCACAGAAGGATATGGTAATGCTATTTTACCTGGCGTATTAATATTAATTATCCAACAGATATTGATGCTTAGCATTGGGTTATCAGCAGGAACAATAAACGAACATAAAGATAAATTTTATTTAAAACTAAAAAGTTCTATGGGAGGAATATACTTATTAACTTTAACAAAAACTATTGCTTATTTCTCTATATTTACTGTTTTAGTATCATATATAACAATAGCCATTCCTCACTTCTTTGGCTTTACTATGCTCGCTACACCTGTTCCTTTAATTTGCTTACTAACACCTTACTTATTGTCTGCTATTTTCTTTGCTATGATAATATCTTTCTTTGTACGTTTGCGAGAAAATGTAATGCTTATTATCGTGTTTACCTCTGTACCTTTTCTATTTATGTCAGGAGCAAACTGGCCATTAAATAATATTCCAAGTTTCTGGCAAGGAGTTAGCTGGCTTATTCCTTCCACATTCGGTATTCGAGGGTATCTCACTTTAGCTTCATTAGGAGGTACTTTGGAAGACATCTTACCTTATTGTAGATATTTATGGATACAAACTTTTTCTTATTTTTTCATAGTTATAATATTTAATCTTATAACTATAAATAAGCCTCATAAAAATAAAAATATATAATAATTATAAAGGAGATACGCTTCTATAGAAGCATATCTCCTTTATAAAATAATGACATAAAACCCTAGAAATCTTCATCAACACTTACGTCTTCAGCACGAAGATCAAGATCTTCTGCACTTTCATCAAACGTAGTGCGGTAACTTTCTTCTGTTAGTTTGTCATCATCAAACCCATCATCTTCATCTTCTCCTACCTTTTGTTTCTCTATAAATTTATCATCTTCTCCCAGATCTAAATTATCATTTTCCTCTTCTAAAGAGTCTTCATCAAAGTCATCATCTAATTTAAACTTTCCTTTACTTAATTTGATGTTCTGCTTTTCTTTAACAAAAATAGCTTCTACCCAAGTGCCTTTAGCTACCTCTAATACCTCATAACCATCTTCTACCTTCTTTTGATACAACCCACCTGGCTTCTTTAACCTATCTACTGGTAAGGTTGTAGTGCTAACATCAAAAGAACTGTTTATAATGTCTTGTACACTTTGAGGAAGACTATCCCAGCCTCCACCAAAGTTGCGCTCAAGAACCTCTACAACCTTTTTAGCCGAAATATGTCCAATATTTTCCCATGTCAAGTCAGTAATACGTAAGATAGGCTTCTTTTTAATAGCCCATGTAAAATAAGTGCTTTCATCTATATAAATATCTGACACCTGATATCCAAGAGCCTTATATTTCTCTAATACTTCGTTTCTCTTAATTTTAACCTCTTCAATAATAAAAGCACTCTTAATTACATCTACATAATGACGCCAATTTTCCTTAACGTCACCATCACGTTCTGCTTGCGCCCAAAGACGAAAAACATCACTTTCTTGTATATCCCAAACTGTACTTTTTGTCAAGTTCTTTAAAGATAGTGCTTCTCCTTGTCTACTCATTTTTATATCTCTTATAAATTTCTATTAACAACCATTTTAAAAGGTGATGCAAAAGTAAATACTAAAAGCTAATCTTCCAAACATTTTCTAAAAAAACAATAGAATATCTTTAATCTATACACCCTATAATATCTGTTAATGCCTTACAACCATGATTATCAAGCCATTTATTAATGCCTTTACAAACTTTAATTGACACCATTGGATCTACGAAATTAGCCGTTCCTATCTGAATAGCTGTTGCCCCTGCCATAAAAAACTCAATAGCATCTTCTGCTGTAGAAATTCCACCTAAACCTATTATGGGGATCTTAACAGCTTTTGCTACATCATTTACCATTCTTAAAGCTACAGGCTTAATGGCTGGACCACTAAGTCCTCCTGTACGAATACTAAGTTTAGGGCATCTACGTTCAATATCTATAGCCATACCCATTAGAGTATTTATAAGCGACAACCCATCTGCCCCCTCATCTTCACAAGCTAATGCTATAGATGCTATATCGGTAACATTCGGCGATAACTTAACTATTAAAGTCTTATCATAACATGCACGAACAGCCTTTACTACTGCCGCAGCTCCAGAACAAGTTACACCAAATGCCATACCTCCTTCTTTCACATTAGGACAAGATATATTAAGCTCTATTGCTGATATTTGCTTCAATTCATTGATTTTTTTAGATGCCTCTGCATAAGTCTCAGGAGAACTTCCACTAACATTTACTATAAACTGAGTATTAATATCCTTCAATTCAGGATATATATGATCACAAAAATAATCTACCCCTTTATTTTGTAATCCCACACAATTAAGCATTCCATGTTTAGTCTCAACCATTCTGGGATAATCATTTCCCTCACGAGCATATAAAGTAGTTCCTTTTACAAAAATACCTCCCAATTCTTCTAAAGGTACAAGATCTGCATATTCTAAACCATATCCAAAAGTTCCACTTGCTGTAGTCACTGGGTTTTTCAAACTTAAGGAAGAAATATTTACGTTTAAATTAGCCATTATATTTTTCTTTTAACATATACCTAAACTTACCAACTCAATCTCCTTACATCAAAAACAGGTCCTTCTTTACACACACATACATTTCCATCTATCGTCTTTTCTACACAACATAAACATGCACCTAATCCACAAGCCATCATATTTTCTAAAGAGACTTCACACGAAACTTTTACATGTTTTGCATAATGTGCTACAGCTACCATCATAGGCTTAGGGCCACAAGTGGCAATATGGTCAAACGACATGTTTTTTAAAACAGAATGTTGAGTAACAAACCCACGTTCGCCTGTAGTTCCATCTTCTGTGGTTATAAAAACTTCTCCATACCGTGCAAATTCCTTTATTTGGATAATATCCGTCTTAGTACGATACCCTAAAAGGAATATAGGTTTTCCACCTCTTTCCTTGATAATTCTACCATAATATAACATTGGAGCAACACCTACTCCTCCTCCTACAAGAAGTATCTTCTTTCCTTTTATATTATTTACACAAAAACCCTTGCCTAAAGGAAAAAGACAATTCAGAATATCTCCTTCTCGCAAAAAAGATAACGCCCTCGTACCTTCACCCACAATGGCGACAAGCAACCAAAGCTCATTCTTATCATAATCTACAAAATGAATAGAAATAGGACGACGCAGATAAGTAGCTGGAGACTTATCCACCCTTACTTCTAAAAATTGTCCTGGTAATATTTCGGGAAGAGGAGTATTACTAAAAAGTTTAAGTAAAAAATATTTATCGTTCAACTGCTCAAACGATGTTACAATAAGATCTATAAGAAGCTTCTTCATTACTGAATTTTATTTATTTAATGCAAATTTACAAAAAAACTTAGTAAAGGTAAACACTAAAAGAAACACTTGGTGCTATTTTACTTGTAAATAGCACTTTTCTACCATAAATATGTATGAAACATATCTGTAAAAATACTATTTAAAATATAACTTATATTGTTTATCCTCTATTTAAATATTCCTGCACTATATATCAATAATATATAGCGCCCTGTTTTACTTATAGCTATACTTATAAAAGACACTAAGATATTTGCATGAGTATAACCTAAAACAATTGTTATAACATCACCTATAAACGGAATAGAGGATAGTAAACCACCGATCCATGCACCTTTGCCTTCCATAAACTTTTCTGTTTTATGGACATTTTTAGTACTAACATGTAAATATTTCTCTATCCATTCTAACTTGCCTAATCTGCCTATACCATAATTTATCATACTCCCCAAAATATTGCCTATACTACCATAAACAATTAAAGCCACAGGATTAAGTCCTGCAGCATACAAAGCCAATATAACTACTTCACTGCTAAAAGGTAATATTGTAGCAGCTAACAAAGCTGATATAAACATTCCCCAATAACCATATTGAATAAGAATAGGGATTAGAAAATCCATAGATTATATAAAGTTACAAATATACAACTCAGCCATAATATACAAAAAAGCCAATTTGTAAAACGCGTTTTAGTAAGTGCAAAAAAATGCCCAATGAGAGGAGCTGTACTAACAATAAGTAAACTTTGAATATAAATAGCTTGTTGTGGCTGTAACAATAAAAACACAAATGCTCCAAAATTGCAACTTACAAAGGCTTGACAAAACAAACGCGTTCTAATAATGTCATTACGACGCTGACGTAAATAATGTATAGTACCTATAACACAACAGATAGAAATAAAAATAAGTGATATAGCTTGATGAAAAGGTATAACATCAAAATCTAAAGGTCTACCAAATTCTAATAACTTTCCGAAGTGAAAAATAAACCATTCAAGGTTATCCGTAATACCTAAATATAATAGTAAAAACCAATAAGGACATAATATTCCAAAAACAGAAGCTACAAAATTATGCTTACTCATAGATAATAGGCTAAACCTCATTACTATCCATAAAAGAGGTAAGAAGTAAATAACCTGAACCCAGACTACACTTATAATACCTATACAAAGAAAAGCATAAAAAATATAACCTGGAGAAATTGACTTTTGATAAGATTTAAAAGCCAATGTAAAAAATCCCACTTCTCCTAACGTCACAATACCTTGTGGAAGTAAAGAGAAATGGACTGCATCTAATGTAGCTAAAATAAGAAACGAACACGAAACCATACGACTATAAATACGGATAAGCCCATTATTATTATTTAAGCTCATCATAAGGAATGTAGAAAATAACATACACAAAGCTGGTAATAAAACCTCTGTATTATTGTATATTGCTATCACCCACACAAGGGAAAAAACAGGTAACACAAAGGTGGTTGTCCATCTACTTTCTGCTATCCTATTCTGAAATCGTTTTTTCTGCATTTATAGATCAAATCCTATATCTTTTCTAAAATATTTATCTTTAAATTCTATCTTGCTCGCCCCTATAAAACTTCTTTCTAAAGCTTCTTCTTTAGAATTTCCATAAGACGATATTGCAATAACACGTCCACCATTTGTTTCTAACAAATTATTCTTAATCGTAGTACCACTATGAAACACTATAGAATCTTTTACAGCCTCAACACCTGTAATATGCTGACCTTTTAAATAAGTTCCTGGATATCCTCCACTTACAAGCATTACACATACTGCTGTACGATTATCAACAATAATCTCTTTAGTATCAATATCTGTATTAATCACACCTTCAAAAAGATCTACAATATCGCTCTTTAATCGTAACATCACACTTTCTGTTTCAGGATCGCCCATTCTACAGTTATATTCTATAACCATTGGATCGCCATTCACGTTTATTAAGCCGAAAAATATAAATCCCTTATAATCAATGCCTTCCTCTCTCAAACCTTCTACTGTAGGACGAATTATCCTATCTTCCACCTTCTTCATCCACTCTTCTGTAGCAAAAGGTACAGGAGAAATACTACCCATTCCACCAGTATTTAAACCTGTATCACCTTCCCCTACACGCTTATAATCTTTTGCTTCTGGAAGAATTTTATAATGAACGCCATCAGTAAGAACAAAGACAGAACATTCAACACCACTTAAAAACTCTTCTATAATAACTTTAGAAGAAGCTTTACCAAACATACCACAAAGCATATTTCTTAGCTCTTGCTTTGCTTCTTCTATTGTATCAATAATAAGGACACCTTTACCAGCAGCTAAGCCATCAGCTTTAATAACGTAAGGTGGAGTTAATTTTTCAAGAAAAAGTAATCCTTCTTCAATATTTGTATTATCAAAAGTTGAATATGCTGCTGTGGGAATATTATGTCGCAACATAAAAGCCTTAGCAAAATCTTTAGAACCTTCTAAAACCGCTCCTTTCTTTGATGGACCTATTACAAATATATTAGCTGTACGAGGATCGTTTTTAAAAGAATCATAAATACCATTAACCAAAGGAATCTCTGGACCTACTACAACAAGTTCCACCTTTTCATCTATAGCAAAATCCTTTAATTTTTCAAACTCATTTACATCTATATCTACATTTTCACCTACTAGTTGAGTACCTGCATTACCTGGAGCAATAAATAATTTTTCACACTTATCACTCTGAGAAATTTTCCATGCTAATGCATGTTCTCTACCACCATTTCCTAATAATAATATTCTCATATTTACTTCAATTATAGGCAACTTATTTTTTGATAAATAGTTTTTACTTATTATGTCCAAGAGGTTTTAAATAATCTTCAAAATATTGTGTAATTCGCTCATGCAAATGAACACTTTGATGACCACGCATGTTATGAGGTTCGCCAGGGTAAACAAAGAAATCAGGTTGAGTTCCTGCAAGAATACAAGCTTTAAGAAATGAGTAAGCGTGCTGTGGCACTACCACAGGATCATTTAGTCCTATAACAATTTGCAATTTGCCTTTTAAATCTTTAGCCTTTTGTAACAAAGAAGTTTTAGCATAACCTATTGGATTTGCCTTTGGAGTATCCATATAACGTTCCCCATACATTATCTCGTACCATTTCCAATCTATCACAGGTCCACCTGCTACACCAACCTTAAATACATCTGGATAATTCGTCATTAGAGATATTGTCATAAAGCCACCAAACGACCAGCCATGTATACCTATACGATCTTTATCAACGTAAGAAAGCGTATGTAAATATTTAATACCTTCCATCTGATCTTTCATCTCTTCCTGACCAAGATTGCGAAAAGTTACTTGTTCAAACTCTTTCCCGCGATTATCACTACCACGATTATCAAGAATAAAAAGCAAATATCCCTTTTGTGCCATATAAGTTTCCCAACCGCGTGAACCATAATTCCAACGGGCATCTACATTGTGAGCATGTGGACCACCATATACATAAACTATAACAGGATACTTCTTTGCAGGATTAAAATTAATAGGTTTAACCATACGATAATAAAGATCCGTTTTACCATCAGAAGCCTTTATTTTCCCACAAGAATATTCTGGTACGCTATAACCTTTCCAAGGATTTGGTGATGTAAAATAATGTAATGTATTTATTTTATTTCCCAATGTAATAAGATCATATTGCTTCGGCAAATTAGGCTCACTATATACATCTATAATCGTATTACCTTCTGGACTTAATAAAGGATTATGATATCCTTTTCCATTATCAAGTAACCTACGTTTTCCAGTTTCTACGTTTACCATCCATGTGTTAATTTGAATAGGATTACATTCGTTAGACGTATAAATTATACTCTTCTTTTTTAAATTAAATCCTATAATTTTCATAACAACCCACTTTCCTTTAGTCAATTGTTTTAACTCCCTACCATCTTCGCTAAAAAGATATAAATGATTATAACCGTCTTTCTGACTATACATAACAAACTGATGATCATTCCAAGGTAAAAAAACTATAGGATGAGTAGGTTCTACATATTTTGAATCTTTTTCATGATAAAGATTGGCTATCTTCTTACCTGTATATGCATTATAAGCTGTTAGGTAACAATCATTCTGATCACGATTAAGCTCAAACATATAAATAATATTTTCATCAGGACTCCATGTTATATTTGTAAAATAACGATCAGTTGGATTACCTGTATGAAGATAAATTGTTTTATCTGTATTTATATCATAAACTCCAACTGTTACCTTATGAGATTTTTTACCAACCATTGGATATTTTATTAAAGAAACCTTTGCTGCTTTTGTTTCTCCATTTGTAGGAACATATCCTATCTCAGGAACATCTACCAAAGGATAATTTGCCACCATACTTTGATCCATACGATAAAATGCTAAACGATTACCCTTAGGACTCCAATACAAACCTCCATTAATACCAAACTCGTCACGATGTACACTCTGACCATAAACTATATTAGAGGAACCATCTTTTGTTAACTTATGTTCCGCTCCAGATGGATCTATAACATATAGCTGGTCATCTTGAACATATACTGTAGAATGGCTTTGTATATTAAACTTTCTCACTTGAGCCTCTTTTTGTAGCTCTATTGTATCTATAATCCTATGAGTTTTAAAATCTATCATATAAATACTCTTTCCATTTGATACTTCTACAATAGATTTATCAGCAAAAGGAAATGATACATAATATAAATTTCTTATTTTAGGTTGATCGTCTATAGGCAACTCTGCCCATGCATTGATTTCTCCAAGAGTAAAAAGAGGAGATTCCTTTCCGGTCTTCAAATCAATTAATTTACAAACATCAAAACCTTGTCGCACAACTTTATCTCCCCAAAAAGTCAGATAACGCCGCTGGGGAGTCATTTTATAATAGTTTTTACCACCAAAATTTAGGTCTTCTAAAGTAAACAATTTCTGTGCTATAGAACTTTTAGGACAAAAAAAGCCAATCATAATAATTATCCCAACAAGATTTGCAAACCTTTTCATATTCATTTTTTAATATTTTTTACCACGAAAGCCTCCACGCTTTTTATTTTTATCAAATCGTTTTCTAACATATATATTCTCATCTTCAGCAAATTTGGCATAACTGTCATCTATACTTCTAACATTATTAGAACTACGTTTACGATTATTCTTTTTTACCTTAGGTTCTAAGCTATGAAATATAAATGAACGAATATCTCCTTCCGCATTCTGTTCGCTTTCAGTAAGACGCTTTTTGAAATTACGTTCTTTCTTAAACCGATGTTGTTGCGCCATTTCACGCTTTTCATCTTCAGTTTTTATAACACCACCTTCTTTGCGGAAAACCTTCATCTTACCATCAAACATTTGATAACGCCTAAACTCACATTCCAGCGAACCATTATATAAAGGAATCTTAATACTAGGTTTCAAACATATTTGACGAAAACATTCCTCACGATAAGAAAGTATCCAAGCATCATTACCTATAAAATTATGCTTTAAACTCTCGCCTATTGTCTTATATGTTCCAAGTAGATTTGGTGTAGAAATTCGCTCTCCATATGGAGGATTCATTATTATAATACTCTTATTTTCTGGGCTTTTAAAATCCTTAAAATCTTGCTGTTTTATACTAATATGCTTTGATAAACCTGCAGCAGAAATATTATGTTTTGCTATATTTACACATTTCATATCTATATCATAGCCATAGATATGATGTTCAAACTCACGTTCTAAAGAATCGTCATTATAGATTTTATCAAAAAGATCTTGATCAAAATCTGACCATTTTTCAAAAGCGAATTCCTTACGATATACTCCTGGCGATATATTACAAGCTATTAAGGCTGCTTCGATAGGCAAAGTTCCCGACCCACACATCGGGTCAATAAAATCTGATTCTCCTCTCCAACCTGTCATCAAAATCAATCCTGCTGCTAACACTTCGTTTAATGGAGCTTCTACACTTTCTTGTCTATACCCTCGTCGATGAAGAGATTCTCCACTCGAATCTAAAGAAAGAGTAGCATCAAAACCTGATATATGAATATTTAAACGAATATCTGGATTTGTTACAGATATATTTGGACGAAGCCCAGTACGTTCACGAATTTGATCAACAATAGCATCTTTAACTTTATAAGTAACAAAACGTGAATTAGTAAACTCATCAGAATAAACAACAGAATCCACTGAAAAAGTTTTTCCTTTTTCTATATATTTATCCCAATCTATCTTACTAACTTCATTATACATATCATCTGCACTAGTAGCCTTGAAGTGTATAATAGGTTTAAGTATACGAATAGCCGTGTGTAATTGGAAATTGGCCCTATACATTATTTCCTTATCTCCTGTAAAAGTTACAACACGACGACCTATTTGCACATTATTAGCTCCTAACTGTATAAGCTCCTGTGCAAGAACCTGCTCAAGTCCCATAAAAGTCTTGGCTATCAATTCAAATTCCTTCTCCATTATAGAAATCGATGTCTAAAATATCTATTTTATTTTGTTTATACTTTTTAGAATAAGGCTTCATATCAGATGTAACCCAAACATTTGCACCAACAATACTATCATGGCCTATTGTAACACGCCCTAGAATAGTTGCATTGGCATATACTATTACCCTATCTTCTAATATAGGATGTCGCAACATACCTTTTATAGGATTACCCTTTTTATCAAGCGGAAAACTTTTTGCCCCAAGGGTAACACCCTGATAAAGTTTTACATTATTACCTATTACACATGTTGAACCTATTACTACACCTGTCCCATGATCAATTGTAAAATGTGTACCAATAATTGCAGAAGGATGAATATCAATACCCGTTTCCGAATGTGCCATTTCTGTTATTAAACGTGGTATAAGAGGAACTTTTTCTATTTGTAACTCATGCGCAAAACGATAATTTGTCAAAGCCTTAATTACAGGATAACAAGAAATAATTTCTCCCCAACTCATTGCTGCTGGATCACCATCATAAGATGCCTTAATATCTGTAGAAAGAATTTTGCGCAACATAGGAAGTTTTTCTATTATCCTAACTGATATAATTTCAGATTCTTCTTGCATACAAATACGCATATAAGCATCATTTTCACATTTACAGTCTTTTATAAAACATAGACCTGCTAATATTTGTCTACTAAGCAACTTATGTAAACGCTCAACATCTACTCCTATCTGATATTGTACTGTATGTAAATGAACTATAGAATTGCCAAAAAAGCCTGGAAGCAAAATAGACCTTATTAACTTAACTATCTCCTCTAAATCTCGTGCAGAAGGCAATGGATCTCCATCTTTGTGCTCATGGAAAAGACCTTCTAAAGACTTTTCAGAAGACAACTCATCTATGGTGTTTTTGAGTTGTTTGGTAAAATCAATATTATCCATTGCTTAAATAATTGATATACTTAAATATAATTATTTTGCAAAGATAAGCATAAATCTCTAAATTATTAACTAACCTACAACTTTTATTTTCTTTAGGTTTTATATACTACATATAATTAACTACTAAAAATTAGTTATTTCAAATTATTTAAGATTCCTTCGCACCCATCTTTAATTAAGTCAAGCGCTTTGTCAAATTCTTCAATTCCTCCATAATATGGGTCTGGCACTTCTTTATAACCCTTAAACTTTACAAAGTATTCTGCTATACACTTTACCTTTGATTTGTAAATATTATTTTTAGTTTGAGATATTATATTGCTATAATTTTTTTCATCCATAACAATAATAATATCAAAATGAGCAAAATCCGTAGCAGCATTAAACTGCCTTGCACGATGAGTTAACTTATAGCCTTGCTTAGCCCCTCGTTCTCTCATACGCTTATCTGGCAACTCTCCTAAATGCCAATCTCCTATACCTGCAGAATCTACCTCATATTTATCAGATAATCTCTCATCATCTACCATTTTTTGCATAATAGCATGAGCAGCAGGTGAACGACATATATTACCTAAACATATAAATAATATTTTTTTCTTTAACATATTCTTACAATCTAAGCCCATCTATACTTATAAAATTCAGTTAATTCCCTACCTTAAATATTATAAAAGCTTTACTAAACCACGTATACTATAACAAAACATAATTCACTAACAACATATCATACTATTTAAATTCATTAAATATTTTTGTTAATTAAGCAAATTATTCTTGAACATAATCGAGTAGGAGGTAAACCCTAATCATAGGTGTTTATTTCCTACTTTCGTGTTCACCGACCTCTCACACCACCG